>JAQTYS010000281.1 GCA_028688175.1 Methanothrix sp.
GGCATGCATGGAAGTTAAAGTGGAGATCTCAAAGAGCCCTGATTTTAGCCAGGTCTATGCCATAGGCGCCATCGGAGGCCATAGCCCTTACGACTTTCGCATTGCCTTTTACAACGACTCGCCAAAGACGCTGGTCGAGGACGGCAAGAGCATGACGATCATGGAGAGAAAGATCGATACGGAAATCATTCTCTCACCCCTGGCAGCCAAAGAACTGGCCAATTGGCTGGTCGAGCACATCAAGGACTACGAAAAGGTCTTCGGAGAGATCAAGAGGCCGGGATCGGTATCACAAGGTCCTGCCGATGCCAAGAAGGGCAGCGAGTCGGCTGCGATCCAGGGATACATGTGAGGACGGCTATGAACAACAAAGAGAAGGTACTGCTCAATAAAGGCATAGACAAGGTCAGACAGAAGAAGTTTGAGGAGGCATTAGAGATCTTCGAGCGTCTTCTGGCCATGAACCAGGAGATCCCAGAGGTCTGGAACAACCGGGGCGTGGCCCTCTATGGCCTTGGTAGCTTCGAAGAATCCATGCAAAGCTATGATAGATGCCTGGCCATCGATCCCGAAAACCTGGATGCTCTGCGCAACAAAGGCTTCTTGCTGAGAAACCAAAAGAGGCTGGAAGAGGCTCTTGTAGTCTACGACAGTGTTCTCCAGAAGGGTGGCGATGCCTATGACATGGAATCCACTGCGGCGGTATTGACGGCCTTGGGACGGTTGGAGGAGGCACTGAGTTGTCTGTTCCTGGCCAGGGAGGCAATGCCGCTCAAGCGCCTGGAAGATGAGATTGGAATGGTGAAGAACTTGATGGAGCAAAGAGGTATTCCAGTTCCGGATAAGAGAGCTCCTCTTGAGATTGCTCATCAAAGAACCCTTCTGAGAGATAATCAGGGGAAAGAGTGATATTATGAAAGGCTTCATAATGATTAATGTTGAGCCGGGAACGGAAAAGGCGGTGCATGATTGCCTGGAGGGCATCAAAGGCATTCGAGAGGTTGTGCCGGTCTACGGAGAGAGAGACTTCATCGCTATTGTTGAGGTTGAAAGCATATCCGACCTGAACAGAGCCGTTCTTAGCGTTAGAGAGATCAATGGAGTGACCAATACTCAGACCATACTTGGCATGGAGCTGAAATTCTAGAGATCAATGCCCACGCTCAAAGATTCCGGCTCTCTCACGCCCCATTATCTAGCGGTATTCGTCGCAGTCCTGGGATTCTCCCTGGTTGCGCCTTTCTTTCCTCATTATGTCATGGATCTGGGCGCATCTTACACCATGCTTGGATTTATCGTCTCCGTCTATGGTGCGGTGCAGCTTCTCACCCAGATACCCATAGGCCGCCTATCCGATCAGATGGGACGAAAGAAGATCTTGCTCTTGGGCCTGGCTACGTTCTCCGTCCTACCACTCTTTTACATCTATGCGAATAGCGCCGATTCTCTCCTCTTCATCAGAGCTTTGGGGGGACTGGGGGCATCCGCTGTCTGGCCCATTGCCATGGCACTGATTATCGATCAGGCAAAAGCGGAAAACCGAGGGGCAGCCATGGGCCGTTACAACGCCGCATTCTTCTCAGCCTTAGCCTTAGGCCCTCTCATCGGAGGAATGCTCTACGATCATCTCGGCCTGAATGCTCCCTTTTATTTGTGGGCCATTCTGGGAGCTGCCTCTTATCTTCTGGTCTATTTGCGGATTAATGAGCCTGAGAAGAAAAGCGTAATGATGGGTTCCCTTCCGTCAAGGGGAAATGAAAAGCTCATTGCACCCGGCTATTATATCACATTCCTGGCCTGCTCCTCGGTTGTCCTCTGGGCAGGGGTTGTGGGCGGCTTCAACTTCACCATGCTGCCCAGCTACGCTGCCGGCTTGGGCTTTAATGCAACAGATGTAGGCATAATCTACCTGGTTTATGGAGGAAGTACAGCTCTTTTTAATATCTACTTTGGCCGCCAGGCAGACCGGGGAGCCAAAAAGAGACTCATCTTCACCGGCTGCTTGCTGGGTGCCTTAAGCTTTGCGGCTCTGCCTCTGGCAAACGGCATGATAACCGTCACACTGCTTTTTGCGGGTCTCGGCATGGGGCTTGGCATGGCAAACCCAGCTGCCGCAGCGCTAATTGCTGATACAACCAGTGCCTCTCGGCGAGGAGAAGTCTACGGCATATTCAATACGGCTCGCATGAGCGGTGTGGTGATCGGGCCGCTTATCGCGGGATTAACAGCGGATCTGCAAGGAGTCGAGGGCTCTGTCAGAGCTTTCACACTGCTGGCTGTTGCCATAACAGTTTTAACGCTGTCAATCAGAGAGTCGAATAAAGCAAAATACAAATAAAAAAATGAGATATTGGAACGTTTCCATCCGCTCAATGATCCTAAAGCACTCCCGGTGTATTTAAGGTGCCCCAGGAACCTTGGGAACCGATCTTCAGTGAGGACTTGCTCTGCGCATACTTGAGGTTATCTTCCAGATGTCCGCCAAAGGTTACCTGGACGGGAGACATGGATGCGGGAGCCTTGCTGCCGATCTGGATGGCATTGGTATTGTTGCTGAGTTTAAGGGGAATGGCATTGTAGTAGAAGCTCTGCCCAAGAAGAGGGAAATAGGGAGCATCTAGGATTTCCAGAATAGATATGTCTGCGGCAGTGAATGTTCCCGTCTTTATCGGATAGTTCATCTGGAAGAACATGGGATCATCGTAAGTCCACATCGTTGCCAGGCCGGTGCCGGCCAGCATCAGGAGCACTGCTATTGCTATGGTATATTTCATCATAGTTCCTCCCCCAGACATCCGTTGGATTTAAACCTATTGGAAAAAGAGATGAGACGGGCAGAACCCAAGGCCCGTCTTAAGTAGATCTCGCTTAGCGATGCGCTACACTTCATTCATCATGGTCCGTCTCGCTATCTCTTTACAACTACCACTTTGCTTACTACCTTATTGCTCACCACCTGATTTAGAAGCGCATAGTCCTGACCTAATGCACTATCATATCCTGTCTCCGGGGTATGCTTGCCATCCCTGGCATAGACAAAGACCCTGTAGCTGCCCGCGTCGGTTGGTGCATTGATCCAGGTCCACTGGTTCTTTGCCGACCAATCCTGCATGACCTTCCAGGCTCCTTTGGTCGACGGACCCATCAGCCAGAACCGGTAGAATATTACATCTTTATTGACATCAGTGGCCGTTGCCGTCCATAACACCTTCGTTCCGGCGCTCTGCGGACTCTTCTTGTCGGAAACAAGAGCCGTCAGCACAGGCGGCTCATTGGGCATTAGTTTATACGGTGCTCCCAGTGCGCTATCGTAACCGGTTGCTGCACTGTGCAATCCATCCCTAACATAGACATAGACCATGTAATCTCCGCTATTGCTGCCGGGACTGGCCCAGGTCCACTGGTTCTTTGTCGACCAATCCTGGGCTACCTTCCAGGCTCCACCGGTCGAAGGTCCTTTCAGCCAGAACCGATAGAGTATCGGATCTTTGTTGGCATCGCTAGCCGTTGCCGTCCATTTCACAGTAGCTCCAGC
>JAQTYS010000282.1 GCA_028688175.1 Methanothrix sp.
TCAAGCCCTTTTCGACCTAATGAGAAGATTCAGGAAGCAGGGCATGGCGCTGATATTCATCTCGCATCACCTGGAAGAGATCTTCGAGATGGCTGACAGAGTGACTGTTTTGCGCAACGGCAAAGTGGCGGCGTCTCGCCCTATCACTGAATTCACCACCGATGGGATTATCAGACTGATGATAGACCGTGAGCTGGGAAGCCAGTATGTAAAGAGGGAAATCCCTATCGGACCTGAGGTTTTGCGTGCAGAGAATCTTAGCTGCAAGAAGCTTGGGGTAGACGACATATCAATCACCGCTCGTGCTGGAGAGATTGTGGGGCTGGGAGGGCTAATGGGTGCGGGTCGCACCGAGCTGGCGATGCTTCTTTTCGGCGCAGCGAAGGCCGATTCCGGCACGGTATATGTAGATGGACAAGATGTCACGCCGAGGTCAGTTGATGAGGCCACAAGGGCCGGTATATACCTGGTTCCGGAGAAGAGGCGTGAATATGGGCTTGTGCATTCGGAGTCTGTCACGTCAAACATTACTTTGCCGTTTCTGAAGGATTTCTCAAGGTTCAGTGTTGTGGGGATAGCCAAAGAGGTAAATACCGTAAATGCATTGATAAGGAACCTTCAGATTAAGGTCCAAAAGCCTACAGACTCCGTGGGAACGTTAAGCGGGGGCAATCAGCAGAAAGTCGTGATAGCAAAGTGGCTGACTAAGCGCGGACGAGTCTTCATTTTTGATGAGCCAACACAAGGGATTGACGTGGGAGCAAAGACAGAAGTATACGAGATGATCATGAGAATCGCACAAGATGGAGCTGCAGTAATTCTCATTTCATCTGATCTGCGTGAGCTAGTGGCCATGTCTGACCGGGTCTATGTCCTCAGGAACGGACAGGTTGCAGGCGAAATCGGACGGGAGAACCTAACTGGTGAAAACGTCTTAAGGTACGCTCTTGGAGGTGCATAAGGGTGGATGGAACTGGCGCCAAGCGCGCGACGAGCGAGATCTCTGGCAGACCTGCCAATGAGTGGGCGAGGAAGGCGTTCATCGAATATGGAACCCTCGTAGGCCTGCTGGTTCTCGTAGTATTCTTCAGTATATTTACACCCAGCTTTCTTACGACCCGTAATATCATAAACATTCTTCGCCAGGTTTCGATGTTGGCGATAATCTCAACCGGCCTCACATTCTGCATGGTTCCTGGGGATTTCGACCTTGGGTTGGGGTCGATAGGATCTTTCGCCGGTGTCATTACTGTAAGCTTGCTCGTGAAGGGAGTGCCCACTTTCCCTTCTATCCTGGCTGGGCTGGGTATTTCTGCGGCATTTGGACTCGTGACTGCTTTCCTGGTAACACGAGTCGGAATTTCGTCCTTTATCACTACTCTTGCTGCAGGTTCAGTGGCCACTGGAATCACTTTTCTGTATACACAAGGGCAGGCTGTTTATGGCGATCTTCCAGCAGCCTTTGAGTTCATCGGACGTGGTCATGTGGGAGCCATACCGGCTC
Source organism: Methanothrix sp. (assembly GCA_028688175.1). Classification (GTDB taxonomy): domain Archaea; phylum Halobacteriota; class Methanosarcinia; order Methanotrichales; family Methanotrichaceae; genus Methanothrix. The sequence continues at coordinate 1,505 of JAQTYS010000282.1, forward strand.
CGGTAATTATAATGGCAATTGTGGTGGCGCTTGGAGAATTTGCCCTATCCCGGACCCGCATGGGTAGATACATGTATGCAATAGGGGGCAATATCACTGCGGCGCGACTGTCAGGTGTCTCTGTTAGCAAATACCGAGGCCTTGGGTTACTCTTCTCGAGCTTGGGCGCTGGGGCAGCAGGCATCGTGCTTGCATCTCGGCTTGGGTCTGGGCAACCTACAGCGGCTGCAGGGTTTTTCTTAGACGCGGCTTCAGCGGCGTTCTTAGGGCAGACCATATTCCGCAATGGACTGCCAAATGTGCTTGGAACATTCGTGGGAGTTCTGATTATTGGTGTAATAAACAACGGATTGACGCTGCTAGGTGTCTCCTCATACTGGCAGGACATACTCAAGGGCATCATCATAGTCCTTGCAGTTACACTAACAAGCAAGCGCCAGGACAGCAATTAGGAATCGTCTCTAGTGTGGGGGTGGTCAATGGCTGGTTGCCTGTTGTCTACAGCAATGGTGTCAGAAGACGTTGAACGAGACGATCAATCAATTTGAACTTATGGGAGGCAGAGAAATGCAACGATCAAGAGTTGCCAGGGTGGCTCTGATGGGCTTGGCGATAATGCTCATCGCGGCCTGTTCTTTCACTTCTGTTCTTGCTGCGAAGCCAGTTACCATAGGTTACGTTTCGGCTAACCTGACGGCAACCTCGCAGGTGAGGACGACCAACGCATTCAAGGCTCAGACTAAGGAGATTGGATGGAAGGTAATCGCCGCAGATGCTAAGGGTTCATGGCCTGCACTTGCTGACCAGATTGAGAACTTCGTGCAGATGAATGTAGATGTGATTGTCATTGCAATGTCTGATTTGCCCAGCATAAAAGCTGCTATCACGACTGCGAACAAAGCAAACATACCAGTGATATCCATAGATTCCGGTGTAGCTGATGGTGTCATCGCCGACATTACCACTGACAACTACGCGATGGGTACCAAAGTATCGAAGTACATGGCTGAGAGGCTGAACGGCAAGGGCAACATTATCGTGTTCAAGTTCGATGAGCATCACGGCACCAGGACACGGGGAGATGCGCTTGACGACGTGCTTGTAGACTACCCGCAGATAACAGTTCTTGCCACACACTATCTCCCGCCTGCTGGCTTCATGCAGGATGCACAGGCTAGAACAGAGACCGATATCACCAAGTTTGGAGATAAGATAGATGCGGTGTGGTGCCCGTGGGATGGTCCAGCTATGGCTGCCACCATGGCGCTTCAGGCATCCAGGATAGGAAGAGACAAGTGTTTCGTTACTGGTGTAGATGGTGAGCAGGAGACATTCAACCTTATCAGAAGCGGCTCCCCGCTCGTAGCTACGGTTGCCCAACCATTCGAATTGATGTCGAAGGCAGCAATCAAGCTAGTTGGAGAGATCGTAGTCAACGGCAGACCCGTAGATCAGGTAGTCCCACCCACGAAGACGATCTATGTGGATGCGCCACTAGTGACGCCAGATAATGTGCCTGCAAAAGGCGCTTGGCCCTGGGATTAGAGTCGCTGAATCTATGGGTTGGCCCTATCTAGGCGGGCAGGGAATGCAAAGTCCCTGCCCGCCTAATGGAACTGCTTTGACGGCGGAATATCAACCGTAGAGGGCCTGAAGCGGAGGTGTTGACGATGGAACCGGCGTTGATCGGTGTCGATTTGGGAACATCCAGCGCGAAGGGCGTGCTCGTTTCCAGTTCGGGACGGGTGCTTGCCAAGGCTTCGTGGAGTTACTCTGTGCAAATGCCAAGGCCTGGTTGGGTGGAGCATGACGCCGAGAAGGACTGGTGGAGCGGATTCGTACAGGTCGTAAATGAGCTAATAACAAGTTCCGGAGTGGATTCAAGGGCAATCTCGGCTATAGGGTGCAGTACGATTGGACCATGCGTATTGCCGGTAGACGAACGAGTAATTCCTTTGAGGAATGGCATATTGTATGGTGTTGACTGCAGAGCAAGTGAAGAAATAGAGGATCTTAGGTC
>JAQTYS010000039.1 GCA_028688175.1 Methanothrix sp.
AGACATTTTACTTCTATTTTTCCCCTATTTTATTTCTTCCAGGTCTCCGGCAGGAACATCAATATCACAGGTAGAATCTCCAAACGCCCGATGTACATGCAGAAAACACCCAGAGCCCTTCCCGCCGCGGAAATTGATGTGAAGTCCAGCGCCACGACGCCAAAACCTGGGCCGACAACACCAAGGCAGCTTGCTGCAGCCGAAATTGCGGACAGCGCATTAAACTGGGGGTTTGCCCCCTCTGTTATGGCAAAAGCCAGGGTTGCAGATATAAATATCAAAAGGTAAAGCTGCACAAACAGCAGAACGGATTTGATGGTTTTCTCTTTTATTATCTTATCGCCCATCTTTATAACCATCACGGCCTTAGGGTGAAGGTTCTGAATCAACTCATTATAAGTATATTTCAGGACAATAAGCACCCTTCCAACTTTCATTCCTCCTCCGGTCGATCCAGTGCAGCCTCCTATCAGCATCAGCAGTATCAATGTAATCTTGGCTGCCAGGGACCAGGCATCATAATCGAAGTTGTTTACAAAGCCGGTTGTGGTCATGGTGGAGATAACCTGGAAGATGGAGGAGCGAAGCTGTGTATGAAAATATCCTGGTATCCTACCCCATAGCATCAGAATCGATATTGATATGCTCATTATCAGAATATAGAATCTGAACTCAGAATCCTTAAATAGGTTTTTTAAGTTTTTCTTAAGTATTATCTGATGGTAGATAATAAAATTAGTGCCGCCCAGCAAGAGGAAGATGCAGACGATGGCTTCCACCAGCACGCTATTGTATTTTGCAATGCTATAGGCAATAGGAGAAAAACCACCCGTAGCAATGCTGGCAAATGAAGTGCAAAGAGAGTCGTAGAACGGCAACCCGGCTGCTACCAACAGCAGAGCTTCAAGACCTGCCAGTCCCAGGTATATTCCCCAGAAGGTCTTAGCGGTGTTTTTCACCCTCGGAGTTATAGCCTCTTTCGTAAGTCCCAGGCCTTCCACGGAATAAAGTTCCCTGCCGGCAACTCCGAGATTGGGCAGTATGGCGATAAAAAGCAGTACTATCCCCAGACCGCCCAGGAGTTGAGTAAAGGACCTCCAAAATAGAAGACCATAGTAGGTTCCCTTGACGGCAAGCATATCCTTTAGATCCAGGATTATGCCGAATTGAAGGCAAATTGTATGGGAGGAAGAGCAATGGAGCAGATAGCTTGCAACCCTATCTGATATTGCGTAAGCAAGGCTGCTTTGTACCAGGTCATTGTTCAGGATCCAGTAGCCTTGCGAATTATATTCACTCAGGATGGTGGCACCTGCCGTTGTGAATCCCGACATTGATTCAAATATAGCATCCACTGGACTTAATCCCAGGAATAAATAGGGAAGAGCGCCCAAAAGTGCAGCTAAGAGCCAGGCCAAAGAGACGGTAGCAAAAGCCTCTCTGTGGCCCATAGCAGAATCTTCGCCATAATGCTTTAAGATGAGGCCGGTTACTATGGCGACAAAGGAGCTGAGGCCGAAGGTTATAACGCCCAAGGGCTCTTTATATATGGCAGAGACAATGCCCGGTATCACCATGAGTATTCCGAGCAAGATGGCCAGCAAACCCAGGGTTTTCAGGACTATCCTTATCTTCATCTTCAATTTACCAATTAAATAAGGCGGTATTAAGAATTTGCTCCGGCGTGTGATCTTTTAGGACTTATCCCCATGACCACTAATGACACACTACTATTTGCGATAGCCGATGCTGATGCGCCCGGTGGTGCTGTCCTTCTCCAAAACGCCGCCTTTTTTAGAGCCACCGATCACAAGACGAGACCCTGAATTGCCAATTAGCGATGAATTAGAAGACTGCTCGGCAAGAGCCTTTTCTTTAGCCTGCTGCGCTTCTTCCTGCATGGCCTTTAGCTGAGCACTCTTTTCCCCAGGTGGAAAGACAGGTGGCGGCTTCCACCAGGCAGAAGGATCGAATTCGTTATTGGGATCGTCATTCTGCTTTGCGTAGCCTTCTTCCACAAGGATCCTGTTTACCGGGGGCCAAACCGGGCGATAGTCCGAATCCAGGAGATAGATGACACAGATGAGCTGGCTCCAAACGTTGCGCGTGGTGTTGTTGTCGATATCCAGATATACCATCTTATTCTTGAGCAAAGAGAGGGCGTATTTTTGGGAGGCTTTACCCTCGGCAGTTACAGTTGATGGCGCTTCTATATCGGCGAGCTTGATGCTATCGATGTCCTTTGTTCTCGCGTCCCCAATCAGCATCTCAATGCCCAGCGAGTCGCCGCTCACCACGCTCACCACTCGACCGACTGCCTCGTCAGGCAGAGCGAAAACAGGGGGCAAGAAATAAAGAACTGATAACATAACCAATATGGCCAACTTCCGCATCATGATAATCCTTGATGGTCCTGGGGCTTTATAATTATAACGTCGGGGTAAAGGGGTAAAGAAGACCCGTCCCCTTCAGGGGATGGGATGAATCGCACCCCTTTCATTACTTTCACGCCGCGCAGATTAACTATATCTATACTGGCCGCAATCTCTGTGCAACCGTTAACCTTCAGACTCGCTTGGGGGAATACAAGTCAGTTGCCTGTACCATGTACCACGTAAAGTCGAACTTGGATTGGGAGAGCAACGTAGTAGGCGCGGACTGCGTCGAATTCAAGCCTGTGGAGAATCCGAAGGTGCTCTGTGAAGCAGGAAGCCCTGCCCCTTCAGGGACATGGGAGGAAGTCACAATGGTTCCCCTCGATATGACTTGCCATTTTGCTTAAAGCAGACATCTCTCGCAGCTCCCGTTAAACGAGCAGTGGAGGCATCTTTGCTTATAGTTATGTGTTCTCTTGGGACAATCATGCCTTAAAGCCCTCTTCATCTCATCTACCGTTGCCAGCAGATCGGAGCGCAGGGTTTTATCGAAATTGATTCTATGCTGCACTCCATCGGAATAGACGATTATCCCATAAGGTACCGACCGGTGATAATTCTCTTCCACCAGGTAGCAGTATGCCGCCAATTGCATGATGTGGTTTTTATGGGGCTCTTTGGCCCTTCCGCTCTTGATCTCCACAGGAATCAAATTGCGACCTTTGCTTTTTACAATGTAATCCGGCTTGCCGCTGATTCCCAGATTTTTAGAATACAGGGCTTTTCCCGGTCGATCCAGATCAGAGTAGATCACCTTTCCCTCGGGGATGCCGTAAACCATGCGCATGTTTTTGGCTGAGGATGACTCTCTCTTTGACAGCAATTGAAAGGCAGCGGCTAAGATTATTAGAGATAAAACAAAGATTAGAGATAAATCCATAAAAGCCATCCTGCAAGCAAAATAGCAGCAATCAGAGAGAAGTAGCCCAGCAACCGGAATAAGTCGGCTGCTCTCTCCCTTCTATCCAGGAGTGTCAGTCTACCCCCTGCTTTCTGATGCATATCGATTCCTCTCTTCAAGCCGAATGACTGCGGCTCTACTCCGGTTCTCTTCAGGTACCAGGACACAGGGCAGTAGACATATTGCGATATCTCTGATGCCGATATTGCCTTGTTTCTTCGCATAATGATTTTAGCCAGAACCCGATTAGAGATAAAGGTATCATATTAATAGAAGCCCTTCTTTATTCCTATCAGATGGTGGATGAATCACTGGGTTTGAAGGTTAGCCGGAAAAGTGGCGAGAAGATTCGCAGGACTCTCATAGAGATGGGCCTCTTTGATCGCAGCCGCAAGATTTGCTCGGATGAATCCCATGTTTACCTGCCCGTCTTGGAGATTGACGAAAAGTCAGCGGCAAAGCTAGGCAGCATCGGGCAGTTTGAATTGGTGCATTTTAGTTTCCTGCCGGAAGAGAGAATAATCAGCCCGGAGGATCTCCTGGGTTTTCGGCCCAGCTTTGAGGTGGTGGGCGACATTGCAATGGTGGAAGAGCGCGATGCAGAGCGCGTGGCCGCTGCCCTCATGTCCACCAACAAGAGCATAAAGACCGTCATTGCCCCCATCTCTGACGTGGAAGGGGAGTTTCGTACCCGTCGCTTCCGGCACGTGGCCGGAGAGGCTCGCACCGTAACCCTTCACAAGGAGCACGGTTTGCGCTACCGGGTGGACCTGGAAGGAGCCTATTTCACTCCCCGCCTGGGCACGGAGAGGCTACGCATTGCCGGACTGGTCTCGCCTGGCGATGTGGTGCTGGATATGTTCGCAGGCGTGGGGCCATTTTCTCTGCTACTGGCCAAGAAGGGGGCAAAGGTAATCGCCATGGACAAGAATCCAGTAGCTGTGAAATACCTGCGCGAAAATGCTCTTTTAAACAAAGTAAATAGCATCGAGATTCTGGAAGGCGATGCATCAGAGCTTGCTCTGCGCTACGAGAATCGAGCAGATCACGTGATTATGAACCTTCCTCACAGCGCCTGCGAATTTCTCATTCCCGCTATGAGAGCGGCAAAGTCAGAAGGAATGGTCCATTACTACTGCATAGCACCAGATGATGATCTTTACAAGGATGTGGCTCTGATAAAAAAAGCGGCAGAGGAGAAGGATCTCGGCGTGGAGGTGCTCTACAAAGAGATAGTGAGAAGCTATGCGCCGCACAGAAGCAATGTGGTCATTGACTTTCGACTTTTAAAATCATGAGCAGCACTTTTTTTTAGGGGGGCGGACACATTCATAGGTTTAAGCAAGAGGTGTCAAATAATGAAGAAAGCAATGGCATTAATAGTGCTGCTATTTGTTGCCATGAGTGTGGCTGATGCAGCTCAACAGGTAAGCCGTCCTGGTAATTCGATCGCATCATTGCAAAAGCCAAAGCTGGATGCTCCTACTATCGACATCATTCTAATTAAGATCGCTCCGGCATCACCTGGAAACAGCGAGCCGGTAAATGTGGGTGTCAAGGTCGTATCCAGTTTGACAGGTCAGGATATTTGCGGATTAGATGCAACTAATTTCAACTTGGAGACTCTAACCGTGCCGCCGGGCGGTCCTGCCATAATTATAAAAAATATCTATCCCACGTCGTCGGTTGCGATAAACCAACCAGTAAGTTGCGATTATTGGATGGATATGGTACCTACCTCATATCAGGGCAACCAATATACCTGGTTGACCGGAACGTATACACTCAAATTGAATTATGTTGTAGATGGACAGCAGCTCGCCAGCAAGACGTTTAGCTTTAGAGTTTGAGACTTATAGAAGGAGGGAGGCAAAAGTCTACGGGATGTAGGAGGGAAAATGGCCATCGACTTATGCCAATACCTTCTACGTCAATTAACGGATATAAGGCTTTCGCCTTAAGTTCCTGTCAGGGCTAGCGCAGACCCAGAGCGCCCTTTCGAGTGAAGCCAATCGTCGAAGTGGCTGCCTGATCAGTAGACTGGCTTGCGGCGCAAAAGAATAATAAAATAGATGGAGGTTTAGCTGAGCCATGTCTTTATTGGCTCAGGCTGAAATCTTGCTCTTGGCGATGTACTTGATCAGCTCTGTGCCGATCCTAGACTTCTTTTGAATCTGATCAGCCACCTCGTCAGCAGATGCGCCGCCTGCAGCCAGGGCGCGAATCTCCTCAAGCGTGCTGTCATCCACGGTGAAGTACTCGTCCAGATCCTTTCTGTGGCCCCACACGTCTCCTTCCAGCATTTCAATGCCCTGCATGTCCAGGAATACCTGGATGGCATTGGACATGGTCTTGCGGTAGGACGGCGGAACCTGAATCATTCTCAGTCTGGGGCATCTCTGCATAAGGTTTAGGAAATCTACATTGCTGGCCCGGAAAGCCAGATGAACTGACTTTTCATTAGGATTTAAATTGGGGATCTCAGTTCTGGCGCTGATTACTCTTAGTCTCATTTTATCACTCCAGACCATAAAAGGCATTCATAATATTAATAGACACTTTCGCTGTACACATCAGACTAAAATGATTGAGACATCCAGTCGAGGTAAGGCTGATGACCCGCGACGATCGGCAAGGCAATGATCTCGGGAATTGCGTAGCTGTGCAGAATAAGAATCCTATCTTTAAGCGGCTCGAACTGGCTTTTCTTCGCTTTGATGATCAAGAGCGCTTCCTCATCCAGGTTGAGCTTGCCCTCCCAGATGTAGCAGGACCTAACCGGCGATATGTTCACGCAGGCTGCCAGCTTCTCTTCCACCAGTGTTTTTGCCAGGCTCTCCGCCTCACCTTGGGGAGCGGTGCAAAAGACTATCACAAAATCATTTTCCGGCTGGCTCATCCTGTCCCACCCAATGTTCACCCCTCTCTCCCAGCTCTTTCTTCCAGAGGGGCGCTCTCTTTTTCAGCTCTTCAATTATGTATCTGCAACCGGAAAAAGCCTCCTCCCTGTGACCGGCGGAGCAGACGATGGCCACTATGCTCTCTCCAACCACCAGCGTCCCAGTCCGGTGCACGATTTCTACCGCCTTGAGAGCAAAGCGGCTCATAGCCTCCTTTTGGATATTTTCCAGCTCCGCAAGCGCAGCCTCCCGGAAAGCCTCCACCTCCAACTTCTCTATGCCGTCATCCCTGACCATACCCAGGAAAGTGACCACAGCTCCGGCATCCCTGCTCCTCGCCCTTTTAATCAATTCTTCCAGGGAGATCTCCTTTTCAGTGATCTCGATCATGGGGCTCTAACCTCCGGCCAGAGGTGGGAAGATGGCCAGCTCGTCTCCATCTTGGAGCGGTCTGAACATATCCTGAGTGGGATCGATCCTCTTTTTGTTGATCATAAGCAGAACATAATCGCGAAGAGCGCCGGTCTCGTCAAAAGCCGCATCTTTAAAGGCCGGCCTGGCAACGGCGAGCTCTTCGAGCAGATCTCTTACCGTCGCGCCCTCTAACAGGCTCATCTGCCGCTCTTTTCCGAGAATCTCTCGAAAGTTGGCAAACGCCAGAACTCTAATCAGCATGCTTCAACCACATCTATTTCTTATACATCTCGCTAAAGCTGGCAGGAGCCGACCCGGATTCGACCTTGCCCTTCGGGCCGCCGGACTTCAGGGACTTCTTGATCTTCTCTTTTTCGTTTTCCCGCAGACGGGCGATCTCTTCCTCTGAATCGATTCCCATGACAAATGTACCGTGACAGGGCTTGACGTAGGTGAAGAGCATCTCCGTTCCCCGCACGCCCATGGCCACGGGCGGCACGCCGATGATATAGTAATCCTTGAAGATCTTGTAGCCGGGATCGACGTAATAAACCTCATCTGAGTTCTTCTCAATGTACTCGCGTGCTTCCTTGAAGGAGGTGCGTTCCAGGTGCAGCTTGTACTTCATCTGCTCGATGCAGCTCATAGTGCCACCTTATCGATCTTATTTTTGAGGGGATTGGGATTGTGGGTGGCCTTGGCCACGATCTTTTCAGCCGGATAATCGATGCTCTCCCCCAGAGCCTCGGCATTCTTGCCGAATACCACTGCAAAAAGCCTGGCGCGGGAGATGGCAGAAAACGTTGCCCCGTAGGTCATGCCCGCATCGCTGTGCATGAAGGCGAAACATACATCAAAATCGACCTTCTTTTCCACGATGTCGCCGATAAGCTCATCCAGATCGACCGTCTTTTGCACATAATAGCTCTCCGGATCTGCCACCTTGAGCAGCTTGACGGCTGCATCCGTGCCGGCTACGGTTACATACCAGCCGGATTTCTTCAGTTTATGGGTGAGGTAGATCACCATGCTCATCTGCACCGGGACTTCCGGACAGCCCATCACCAATAGCGCCTTTTTGCCTTCGCTCATATCTTCCATCTCTTGGCTATTATCTAGGTTATTCCTATTAATACTCACTATCAATGCCCGCTATCCGAGCATTCCTGGCAGGCGGCATTGCGTTCATAGGCCATCTCGTCCAGGCTGCCGCTTAGGCCATCCCAGAGCAAGAGGCGGTTCTCCAGAAGCCGGCCTGCGCCTGTGACATACTTCACGGCCTCGGTCACCTGAATGGAGCCGATGATGCCGCAGGTGGCGCCAAGAGCTGGAAAGACGGATGCTGGAGGGGCTCGCGGGAAGATGCAGGCAAGGCAGGCCGTTTTGCCGGGAATGATGGTGGTGGCCTGGCCCTGGTAGCCGCTGATGGCCCCGTGAAAGAGCGGAATCTTTCTATCCAAAGCCGCCCTGTTGAGGAGGTAGCGAACCGGAAAGTTATCCATGCCGTCCATTATCAGGTCGCAGCCTTGCAGGAGCTGGTCGATATTCTCCGGGGAGATGATCTCTACCAGTGCCTCCACCTCGATCTCCGGATTGATGGCGGTTAAGGTCTCGTAAGCCGACTTTGCTTTGGCACTGCCCACATCGTCATTGGCATGCAGTATCTGCCGGTTGAGGTTGGAGAGCTCTACCGCATCGCAGTCGCAGATGCGAATTTTTCCGAAGCCCGCTGCCGCCATGTAGAGGGATATGACGGATCCGAGGCCGCCAGCTCCCGCTATAAAGACGCTGGTCCTCTTAAGTCTCTCCTGGCCTTCTTCGCCAAAGAGGCGGATCTGGCGGGAGTATCTCTTCTTCTCGGCGTCACTTAGCATGGCTTCCCTCTCCTAATTCGAATAGTGGTAATGCTTCATCATTTGCTTCATCATTTCTAGCCGCCGTGCACGAAGCGCACAATCTTCAGCTCGTCAGAGCCCCCGGCAGTCTCCTCCTCCGGAACTATCTTGCCGTTCTTGGCCACAATGACCTCTTCGGGATTCAGGCCGAGCTGCTTGAGGATGTCCTCGATGCGGGCTTCATCCAGGATGATTTCTCTCCTACTGCCATCTGGCAAGGCGATCAACATTTTCGTCTCCTATTTTCCAGCATCAGTACTTCAGGGCAGTTCTGGTGCAAAATGGTTATGGTGACCCGTGCGGGCGCGCTCCTTGCGTGCGGCTGCGTCCGCGGACGTGAACATTGGCGCGCGACTGCTGGTGAGAGCGCACTATTTGTATGCACGAACCTGAAGGGTGCCTTCTGTGTTCACAATTGTGAATGGGGCATTAGTGGCTGATTTGCTATTTAAGAGTTCGGATTGGGCAAGGATAAGCGACCTTGATCAAATCTCAACAAAAACAGAAACCTCTGATAGGACAGGACCGAAACCTTTTTGGTTTACAAAGTCTTTATTACTATCAAATATGTAAACCGAGGTGCTGATCATGAGCATTGGAGAGCGCAGTGAACTACTGCGTCCTGAAGGGCGCGGCTTCCCACTTCATCGCCAATACTTGCCTCACTGTTATGTGATGTAGAGGTTTTGGTTCTATGGGCGCTACGGGCTGTTCCATCCCTGTGAGGAGTATGTTCCTGGAAGCATTGTAGTCTCGATCATATGAGAATCCGCAATAAGGGCATTCATGTACTCGTACTGACAGATCTTTCTTTACGATGCTTCCACAAGCAGAACACCGTTGAGTAGTGTTCCTGGGATCTACTTTTATCAGCTTCCGACCAGCACTTTGAGCCTTGTACGAAAGCATGAATGTGAACTTAGACCAGGATGCATCATGGATGCTACGATGCATACCATTATTATGGCCTTTCTCTTTCAGACCTATAACATCAAGATCCTCAACGCAAATGATATCGAAGCTATTGACATATATCCGAGATAACTTATGCAGAAAATCGTCTCGTTGGCAGTTGATTCTCTTATGCAGTTTAGCAATTTTACCCTCAAGGGACTTATAATTATTCGACCCCCGCACCGCTCTGGCCATCTTTCTTTGCAGTTTTGCCAGTTTATCAGCGGCCTGTTCTGCATACCTTGGATTCTCTATCTCATTGCCAACGGAGTCAACCACAAAGGATGTCAAACCGATATCCAGACCTACTGCTTCTCCTGTTTCCGGTAACGGCTGTTGTTCCTGATCGGCCTGGACTATGACGAACCATCTCTCGCCTTCTCTCTTGATTATGACGGCTTTGATGCAACCTTCGATCTTTCGATAGATCTTAATCCGCATATTTCCGATTTTGGAGAGATGTAATATATTATGATCTTGATAGATTTTGAAACCTGATTGGTTGTAATTTAGAGTGTTATACCAGCCAGATCCTTTGAAACGGACATGACCGATCTTTCGACCATTCATCTTGGACGCTGCAAGTCCCTTGAAATTAGACCAAAGGGTATAATTCACCATCTGAAGAACTTTGGAATAGACCAGATTCAGTTTAGGATTCTCAAGCTTCAGAGATGGAATCATGTTCTGAGTGTCATAGGTCTTGAGCTTGACACATTTCATCTTGGCATCATTCAGTTCTTGAAGAAGCCGATTATAGAGCCACCTGCAAGCATCCAAATTCTCTGCTAACTTCCATGCAGTGATCTTGTTCGGAAAGATGGGATACTTGTAGCTGATCATCATACGAATACAGATATGCATACCTAATATTTATATAAGTTGAGGACGGCGCGAAAGTAATCATGGCAAAGGACTCCGCGTTCATCCACACCATGAAGGATGGGGACTTCCTGCTCCGTCCTTCGAAATCCTACGAGTTAAATGCTAACAAATTCTAAATTTAGAATAATTTACTTATAATAAATTGTCTGCTCAGGCCATCTGTTGGGAATAGTGGAGTTTAGAATAAGCCTTCCATGATGGCGGGGTTGGATTTAAGTATCTGAAAATGGTCTCTTTCCTCAGATTAACCAAATAAATTTCAGGGTGATTAATTTTGCATAAAAGCGTAGTCAAGGATCCAAGTCTCGCTGCAGAAGGAGAAAAGCGCATCGAATGGGCCCGCAGGCACATGCCCGTTTTAGAGAAGATCAAAGAAGAGTTCGAGAGGGAAAAGCCCCTCAAAGGGGCGCGCATTGTGGCCTGCCTGCATGTCACAGTGGAGACAGCCAACCTCATCACCACCCTCGTGGCTGGCGGAGCCGAGGTGGCGGTCACCGGCTCCAATCCCCTGTCGACACAGGATGAGGTGGCTGCGGCCTTAGCGGCGCGAGGCCTTTACGTCTATGCCTTCCGGGGCGAGAATGAGAAGGAGTACTACGACTGCATCAAAAAAGCCCTGGAGCTCAAGCCCAACGTCAGTCTGGACGACGGCGCTGATACCATCGCCATCATCCACAAGGAGCAGCCAGAGCTTGCCGCCCAGATGTTCGGAGGCTGCGAGGAGACCACCACCGGAGTCGTTCGCCTGCGGGCTATGGCCGAAGACAATGCCCTGCTCTATCCGGTCATCGCCGTCAACGATGCCGAGACCAAGATGATGTTCGACAACCGCTACGGCACCGGCCAGAGCACTCTGCATGGCATCATGCAGGCCACCAACTTCCTATTCGCGGGCAAGACGGTGGTCGTGGCCGGATATGGCTGGTGCGGCCGGGGATTTGCCATGCGCGCCCGCGGCCTGGGGGCGAACGTAATCGTAGTTGAGATCGAGCCGAGAAAAGCCCTGGAGGCTGCCATGGATGGTTACAGAGTTATGCCCATGCATAAGGCCGCGCCCCTGGGTGACCTCTTTGTCACGCTCACCGGCGACATAAACGTGATTCGAGCCGAGCACTTCTCACAGATGAAGGACCAGGCAGTCCTGGCCAACAGCGGCCACTTCAATGTGGAGATTGACATTCCCGCTCTGGAGAAGATGGCCACGGGAAAATTACAGGTGCAAAACAATGTCGACGAGTACAAACTCGCTGATGGGCGCAGGCTCTACCTGCTAGCAGAAGGCCGGCTGATCAACCTGGCTGCTGCCTACGGCCATCCTCCGGAGGTCATGGATATGTCCTTTGCCAACCAGGCTTTGGCAGTGCGCTACATAGTGGAGCACGGAAGAAAGCTGGAGAAAAAGGTCTATGTCGTACCTGTAGAGATAGATCGCAGGGTAGCAGAGCTCAAGCTGGCCTCCATGGGCCTGGAGACGGAAAAGCTTACCGCGGAGCAGGACAAATATCTGCATAGCTGGCAAATGGGAACTTGAAGGATAGGATAAGATAAGGATAAGGGGTGTCTTGGCCTTGGATCTAAAAAGAGGTAACCTGGAAGCATATCTGCAAAGCCTTTACGGGCGGGATTTATCGCTCCTGAGCACTCGCAAGATGGGTGAGACCATACCTACCACTGAGGATGTGAAAGGATTCGGATACGGATCGCCTCTGCTGGTGGAGTACGAGATAAAAGGAAAGAAAGGCTCAGCCGTGCTCTCCTCCATGCGCGTGCAGCATGGCTTCGGCCATGACCACTTCTCAGACCGGGCAGGAATTATGATCTGGCAGAATTCGACCTTTGCCAGCCTGCCCAAACACGTTCCATCTCTCGATGTGGGCTACTTTACGGAAAAAGGCAAGCTGGTCTCTGCAGGTGACGCTCGCGAATACTTCCTGCTCATGGAGAAGATTGAGGGAAAAGAGTACTTCTTTGACCTGGAGCGAGTGAAAGAGCAGGGCGCGACCGACCTGGACTTTGAGCGGGTCATAGCCCTCTCCAATTACCTGGCAGAGATTCACGCCGTCAAGAATGACTGCCCTCCCCTCTATCAGCGCAAGATCCGGGAGACGGTGGGAAGCGGTGAGTGCATCTTCGGCATCCTGGACGACTACCCGGATAGTCCGAGCTTCCTGGATCCGGATGAGCTGCAAGATATTGAGAAGATCTGCGTAGAATGGCGCTGGATGCTGCGCAGTAAAGCCAGCCGCCTCTGCCAGGTGCACGGCGACTTCCACCCCTGGAATATAATGTTTCGGGAGGGCGCAGACTTCTCCGTGCTGGACCGAAGCCGGGGTGAGTGGGGCGAAGCTGCGGATGATATCACCGCTCTGGCCATGAACTACATCTTCTATTCGGTGCAAAAGAGCTTGCGCCTGACTGGAGACTTAAAAGACCTCTTCGAGCTGTTCTTTGAAAACTACCTGGAAAAGACAGGCGACGAAGAGTTGCTGGAGGTCATCGCGCCATTCTTTGCCTTCCGGGCGGTGGTTGTGGCCAGCCCAACATGGTATCCGCTGCTCTCCGATGATGTGAGAAGAGCGCTATTCAATTTCCTGGAGAACGTCCTGGGCTCCAAGAAGTTCAATTACAGGGATGTGAACAGCTACCTGGACTAAAGGATGAAGACCTACGCCTTTGAGCTGTCCGGGGAGCATGAAACCCTGCCAAGAAGCGAGGCTCTCGCCCTGGTGGAGATTTACTCCACCCGTTTTTCCCAGGTCGCTTTTCTGGACCAGTGTCTGATAGTGGAGGCAGAAAACCTCGATGTGCAAATGGTGGCCAGTCGTCTGGCCATGACCCATCGCATCATAGAGGTGCTGGCCATCTGCGACGCGAACCTTGAGGCACTTGGGAGGGCGACAAGCCAATTGGATCTGCCTCGCCAGAAATATTTGGTCCGGGCCCGACGCATCAAAGATGCCGCACCTGCGGCTGATGCCGTTGAGCGCGAGGTGGGGCGTATCCTTTTTCAGAGAGGCTACAAAGCGGACCTTAAAAGGCCGGAGATGGTGCTGCGGTCAATCATCACCTCCTCAAGAATCGTGTTGGGGCGCGAGGCTGGCAGATGTGATAGAAGCTCCTTTGAGGCACGCCGGCCTCACCTCAAGCCCTTTTTCCATCCAGGCGTGCTTATGCCGCGCATGGCCCGCTCGCTGATCAATCTCACCCAGGCTCGTGCAGGCGAGATGCTGCTCGATCCCTTTGCCGGAACCTGCGGCATCCTGATTGAAGCCTGCCTGATCGGCATAAAGGGGCTTGGCATAGAGGTTCAGGTCCGTCTGGTCAAGGGTGCTTTATGCAATTTGCATACGCTTGACTGCTCTCTTTTATTGGGGGATGCGAAGTGCTTGCCGCTACGAGACTCTTCTATCGATGCTGCTGTTCTGGACATACCCTACGGAAGGTCTGCCAAGATTCTGGCAAAGTCAAAGGATTTCCTCCTGCAGGAGAGTCTAAGGGAACTCTTCCGGGTAATCAAGCCTGGACAGCGCATGGTAATCGTGGCGGACAGCTCGCTTGACGGCGTGCTCGCGAATGCCGGCTTCGAGATAATGCAAAAACATACAGACCGCGTGCATGGAAGCCTTACAAGGCAAATATTCCTCTGTCGCAGATGATGCTAAAATGGTGATGAAAAGAGGCTTCTCTAGGCCTCTGCTGCCTCATAGTCGGTATCGATGGTGTCCTGTAGGCCATCTTCGGTATGAGCTGTAACCATGCGCTCGGATACATCCTGATCGGAGAGTATCTCCAAGAAACGCTTGGTGTATCCATCTCTCTCAGACGCTTTTTGGCTATCGAAGATATTCCTGTACTCAGATATGGTAGAGGGAGCTACCCTCAGAATTCCGGCCATCTCTTTGACGGATTTGCTAGCTTCTGTTAGACGGAGAAATTCATCTTTATCGAAAGGAGGCTTCAAATCAGTCTCCCGGAATAAGTGGAGCTTGATTCGGGCTCTGCTGACGGTTTTGTTAAGGGCTCGATCGCCCAATTGCTCTGCGATCTCAGTATCGCTTAATCTCTTGTAAAACAGCCTGACAACTGATGACAACTGCTCAGCAGTCAGCTTTGTCTGGATGCCGTATTGTTTTATCATCTCCTGGACCACACTCAATAAAGCGCGTTCAATCTCGCCGCTTCCCCGGAGACTACCATGACGGGTGGCCTGCTTCTCCA
>JAQTYS010000040.1 GCA_028688175.1 Methanothrix sp.
ACGTGTACAAAATAGTCCTTACCATCGTCGCCTGCTATGAATCCAAAGCTCTTGACTCTGTTGAAAAACTTAACTGTTCCATTTACCATTTTTGATTCCTCTGATTGGGTTAGCATGGGTACCATGAGCTTCCTGTACTTATAGTTTCTGGCTGATGTCCAAAACCGGACCAATAGATGCCCTGGAACAATCGTATGCTGTCGTATTTTAGGGAAATTCTTTTATAGAAGATCAAATACTGTGAACCTGAGAATTCACAAAGTATGCAATTACTGGAGGATTATTAAAATGGCAGGAATGGGCGGATCGCCAATTATCATTTTAAAGGACACCCGCAGAGAATCGGGGAAAGATGCTATCTCGAATAACATCATGGCTGCCCGCGCCGTGGCCAATGCGGTGAGGAGCACCCTGGGCCCCAAAGGCATGGATAAATTACTGGTGGACTCCATTGGAGACGTCACCATCACCAATGATGGCGTGACCATCCTAAAAGAGATGGATGTGCAGCATCCTGCGGCTAAGATGCTTATCGAGGCCGCCAAGACCCAGGATAAAGAGGTAGGCGACGGCACCACCACCGTGGCAGTACTGGCCGGCGAGCTGCTCAAGAAAGCCGAGATGCTCATAGATCAGAAGGTTCACCCCACCATGATTGTGCAGGGGTACAGAATGGCTGCAAAAAAGGCAGTAGAGATTGTGAAATCAATCTCCATTGAAGCCTCGGAAAAAGATCGCGCTCTTCTGGAGAGGATCGCCGAGACCGCTATGACCGGAAAGTTGGCCGAATCACCGAACAGCAAGATGGCCAGCTATGCCGTCGACCTGGTCCTCAATGCCATTGAAGACTACGGCGGCAAGAAGAGCTTTGATATGGATCGGGTCAATGTGGAGAAGAAGGTTGGCGAGAGCACTCTGGATTCAGAGATTATTGAAGGCATAGTAATCGATAAGGAGATCGTCCACCAGAATATGCCCCGCAAGATTGTGAATGCCAAGATTGCCCTTCTCTCAACAGCCATCGAGTCCAAGGAAACAGAGACCAAGACCGAGCTGCAGATAACATCCTCCACTCAGTTCCAGCAATTCATGGACCATGAGAAGATGAGGATAAAAGAGGCTGCAGATAAAGTGATCTCCAGCGGTGCCACAGTTGTCTTCTGCCAAAAAGGCATCGATGATCTGGCCCAGCATCACCTGGCCAATGCCGGAATTCTGGCTCTGCGTCGCGTCATCAAAAAGGACTTGGACAAGCTGGCCAAAGCCACAGGCGCTACCATTGTAACCGGCCTGGATGAGCTGAAACCCAGCGATCTGGGCATCGCTGCTCTGGTAGAGGAGAAGCGCCTGGGAAGCGGCATCATGACCTTTATCACCGGCACCAAGAATGCCTCCGCCACCCTTCTGCTGCGCGGTGGCACTCAGCAGGTCCTAAACGGCCTGGAAAGAGCCTTAGATGATGCTCTTCATGCCGTGGCCGATGTGGTAGAGGACAGCAAACTGGTGGCAGGTGGGGGAGCACCTGAGATTGAACTTGCCATGCGTCTGCGGGAGTATGCATCCACTTTGAAGGGCCGCGAGCAATTGGCAGTAACCAAGTTCGCCGAGGCCATGGAGATCGTGCCCAAGACCCTTGCCGAAAATGCCGGCTTCGATGCTATCGACAAGACAATCGAACTGAAGAACAGGCATGACATGAACAAGAACATGGGCCTTAACGCCTACACCGGAGAGATCCAGGACATGCTGGAAATGGGTGTAGTCGAGCCGTTGCGGGTCAAGATTCAGGCTCTTTTGTCAGCTACTGATGCCGCCTGCCTCATCCTGCGCATCGATGATGTCCTCGCTTCAACCAAGACGCCACCACCG
Source organism: Methanothrix sp. (assembly GCA_028688175.1). Taxonomy (GTDB): domain Archaea; phylum Halobacteriota; class Methanosarcinia; order Methanotrichales; family Methanotrichaceae; genus Methanothrix. The sequence goes on from JAQTYS010000040.1 coordinate 1,870, forward strand.
CGCGGTGCAGGCGGAATGCCGCCAGGTATGGGCGGAATGGGTGGCATGGGTGGTATGGGAATGCCGCCAGGTATGGGTGGAATGGGCGGCATGCCGCCGGGGATGTTTTGAACAATAGACATCCCATTTTTTAATAGATTTTATTACATTATCTTTATATAACTTGCATGAGAGATATTTCCTAAGGTCGAACGGAAATGGAGGGCTACTTGATATGGCTGATCTTTCTAGCGTTGGCGATATTCTCAGTAAGCATCATCCAGCTCCAGGAAGGCAGAAGCCAAAAGCTGCAAGAGGATTGCAGGCAGCTGCAAAAAAACCTTCTCCTCTGGCAGGACAAACTGAGGAAAAAAGAAGGCAACATTGATCAGCTGCAGCGCAGTTTTGCCCAATTGCTTAAATGGAAAGAACGTGCCAAGGAATTGGAAGAGGAAGTAAAAAGAGTCAAGCATACGCAGGATTATGCCAACGCACAGCGGCTGCAGCTCTTAGAGGATTTTATCGCGAGACCTCAAAAAGATCCTGACATTCTTTTCTTGGACACTACCCCTCAAGGACGGCACACATTCGAGGACAGGCTTTGCTGCATGCTGGAAGATGCCAAATTCGAGATAGTAATCGTATCTCCCTGGATAAAGAGACAGACCTGGAACAGGGTAAAAGGACCTCTGCGAAAATTCTCCCGACGAGGAGGAAAGCTGAGCGTATTCATGCGAGGAAGCGAGTCGGACTACTCTTCGGGACGAAGTGACAATTTACAAGAGGAGATCTCAGACCTGGGAGGTGAGACTATTCTGGTAGACTTGCTTCATGCCAAGATTTACATGGTTGACAGAAAAGAGGCTATAATTACCTCTGCCAACCTCACCAAAGGCGGCACAGAGAGCAACTATGAAGGCGGAATCTGGGTGAACGACCCCATTGTTTTGAGAGATATATGCAAGTTCATAGACGACATCCGCCGCATAGGGGCAAGATAGCAGCCAATCGCGTACTTATGCACCACTAAGTGACCGCAGGGGAACGATGTAGGGCCTTCCCAGTGCGTTCATGATAATCGCTTCTATCCCATAAACCCGGCTGATGTTGTCTTCACAAAGAAGGGCCTTCGGCTCGCCTGCAGCATACACTTTTCCATCCTTGAGCATGACGAGTTTGTCAGAGAAACGAGAGGCTAAATTGAGATCGTGAATAGCCATGACTGCAGATATGCTCTTCTCTTTGACCAGGCTGCTTACCGTCTCCATTACCTCCAGTTGATGGAGCATATCGAGATTAGAGGTCGGCTCATCCAAGAGGAGCACAGCCGGTTCCTGGGCCAGGGCACGGGCAATGAGCACCTTTTGCTTCTGGCCGCCCGATAGCTGAGAATAATCGCGCATGGCCAGATCTCCCAGATGTAATCTTTCCAAAACCTCGGCCACCTTATCCAGATCAGAGTCTGTGACCCTCCAACCGATATGCGGCCTTCTGCCCATGAGGACCGTATCAAAAACGGTAGTTGCCAGGGGAGTAGAGCTGGACTGAGGTACATAGCCTATCTGTCTGGCCACCTCCTGGCGGCTCATTCTCTCCAGTTCCAAGCCATCGATGAGGATGCTGCCCCTGGGCTTGAGGATGCGATCGATGCACTTGATGAGTGTCGTCTTTCCCGAGCCATTCGGTCCAACCAGGCTTAAAATCTCAGAATTCTCGATAACGACATTGAGATCATCGAGTATCTTGTGACTGTTATAGCTGAATGTGAGGTTTTTGATTGTGATATTCACCAATTTGCTTACCTCCGAAATCTTTAAGGTATTTTACCAAGCTTTCTGCGATGCGTTTTATTGACCGTGCTCTGACCCGGACAAGTTGTCAAGATTAAATTTACCCATTCCATCATAAAGTAATAAGCATGCTTTATTCCATAATATTCAGTACTAAACCACTTGAAATGGTATGAAGTGCATGCTTAATAAATGCATCTATTGTGACATTCAACCTTCAGTGAAAAGAATAAGAATTACCTGCAATGATTGCGATAATCCCCATTTGCATCCCATAAAATCATTCTCAAGTTGGCGGTAAATGACTTATTTTGCACGAAGTAGGACGAATGCATACATTTATCTTCAACGTAATACGATTGAGGAAGGACAAAGCCCTTGAATAAACCCGATAAAATGAATATATAAATAATAATAAATCGAAAAAACGTCCCTTACATGTCTTTATATATCCTTCATACTAATAGCAAAAGATTTATTACTATGTACGATAATGCCGTGAATGTGGGCGAGTAGTGCAAAGGCCTCCTTTACCATATTGCTCTTGCAGCGCTCACTTGCCAAAATGGGATGAATGATGTGCCCTGACCACCTGCCATTGGCCGCCCTGAGATAGTGCGGCTTACGGTCGGGGCGCTCCTCTTCTGTTACATCTTCATGATCCTGTGTCCGTAAAACCGCGAGCTCTCTTATGAGAGAGATGGATCGAGACATCAATGACGTAGGAAGCCCTGCCCCTCCAGGGGCATGGGAGGAAGTCACCAAAAAAAGAGTTATGCCATCCCAAAATTGGGTCTACGGCGATCTAGTACTGAATCTGGCTGGCCAGTGGGTCGACCCACGCATTTGCTGCTGGTGCGGTGGAGACATCATAAGTGGATATGATATTTCCATCAGCATTTTGCAGGGATACCAGATTATCGATCCAGAGTGGTGCGGTGTTATTGGTGTAAATATCGGTCTTGCTGCCCACACCTTCTCCCTCATGGACGCGCACGAAAGCTTTCTCTTCCAGAGTCAGCGATGGGAAGGTGAAGGTGGTGTTTCCGGCTGAGGCCAGTGTCCATCCCATCAGATCCCAGGATCCAACTGCCTGATTGGTTACTTGGACGTACTTGTCTTCTGCCGTGCTTACCTTGGTGATGCCTACCTTTACAGCAGGAGTAGAAACGCCCGCCTCACGGGTGAATACTGTATCCCGATTAGCTGTCTTGGACACATCCGCGTATTCCTGGGCAGTATTCTTTCCCAAGATTGTGGTAGCCCCCTTAACAAAGGTGGAGAGCTGCTTGAACCTTGAAGCTGTCTCTTGAGGTGTAGCTTGCGCGGTCTCTGTCAGAGGTGCTGCAGCTTCAGCAACAGGCGCAGCGTCTATAGCCGCCGTTTCATTTGTGGCATTCATGTCAATTGTAGCATTCGATGCATCCTGTGCCAGGACACATCCCGGTGATAAGGTCACTAATGCAGCTAGTAGTATCAACGCACTTAAGCTTCTCATATTCATACCTCAAACAATGCTTTTTTCTAAGAAAAATATAAACCTTTCTAAAAAATCCTTTGTATTAGTTATGAGAAAAAGTATCGGCAGGGAGAACCTGCCCGAGCCTCCGCCCAACAGGACGGAATTGCAATCAATCCTACCTAAGCCTTAGCTTCGGTTGTTTCAACAGAAGCGTTCTCGGTAGCGTTGACGGTAACGTTCTCGGTAGCGTTGACGGTAACGTTCTCGGTAGCGTTCTCAGTTGCATTTTCAGTTACATTCTCTGTTGCGACAACATCCTCACCAAAGGCGACTCCCAGAGAGAGAGCCATCAGGAGAGAGAAGAGCACAACTCCACTATTAATTTTGCTCATAGTTAACACTCCATTTGCGTTATGAGCCTACATGCACATGAGCCTGCATTTAAACTTTTCTCTAAAAAGGATCTATATATTTCATAATGCTCAAATAACCGGGGTATTTATTCTAAATATAAAACTAGAACACCATATTTTTTTGCATTTAATATGACATTGTCTAATATCAGTTATTTTTTTCTGTAACTCCTGCAGCTCTCTATAAACCGTTCCACAGAAAAAGAGAAGAAATGGGCATGCAGGTATCCGCCCAATGTGTTGTGCTCCACCAGGCCATCCCAACCGTCCTTGATGCCTTTGCCCCTGCATAGCCGGTAAGCAAAGCGAGCGTCCTTGTCACAGCTAAATCGCGAATAATGAAACTCGTGGCCGCGAAGGGTCTTGCCCAGTCCTGCTATGGGATTTTGTCCTACTGTCTTTGCCTCGGCATATCCCAGAGCCGCAAGCCGTTTGGTCATAATAGTAGAACCGGGAAGCGCCCCTACCATTCCAAATGAACCGGTCTCCAGTTCTATGGCGCGTCCCAGGTACATCAGGCCGCCGCACTCTCCATAAATGGGCATCCCATCCTCTGATGCCCTCTTAATCTGCCTTCTGGCAGGAGAGCTCTCCAGCCGGGCAGCATGCAGCTCCGGATAGCCTCCTCCAATGTAGAGACCGTCCACATCGGGCAGATCATCAACTAATGGACTGAAGAAGACCAGATCAGCACCACACCGTTCCAGCTCGCGCAGATTGTCATAGTAATAAAAGCAGAAGGCTTCATCCTGGGCAACGCCTATGCGCACGGATTTCTCCATATTGGCCTTCTCCTTGTGCGCAGGCGGGGCAAGAGCGCGAAGCGACAGTATCTCATCGATGGCAGCATGCTTTTCCAGCAAGGCAGCCAGAACGGCAATATCGTGTTCTTTCTCAAAGCCCATCACCAGCCCCAAGTGACGGCTTTTCATCTCCATCTCCCTCTCTCGCGGCAGAGCGGCGAAGATTGGCCTCTCCAAGCAACTCTTCAGCATGCTCTGGTGCCGCTCACTTCCCACCTGATTGAGAATGGTGCCTGCCAGGCGCACACCCCGGTCATATTCTGCAAAGCCCTTCTCCAGGGCAGCGGCACTGCGCGACATGCCATGCACATTTATGACTAACAGGACCGGAAGGTCGAGTATCTTGGCTACCTGGGCGGAGCTGCCTATCTCTGTTCCGTCCATGCCATCGTAAAGGCCCATAACCCCTTCCACCACAGCCACATCAGCGCCGGCAAGAGCCGAGCAAAAAGATCGACGCACTCCATCTTCGCCCATCATGAAGGGATCGAGATTGCGCGATGGCCGTCCGCAGACTGCGCTATGATGAGAGGGATCGATGAAGTCAGGACCTACCTTGAAAGGCTGAACGACCAGGCCACGGGCACGAAGAGCGGCCATGAGGCCCAGAGTAACTGTGGTCTTGCCCACACCACTGTGGGTGCCTGCGATGAGGATGGCTGGGATATTATGGACGTTGCCGCCAGAGGTTTCTATTTTATTCATTGCGGTGCGCTTAATGCAATTGATCCGATATAAAGACATGCCAGGTTGATTTGTGAACGCCTCCGCAAATCTCTATTAACACCTGCATTCATTCCATGGATCATGCTTGTTGGCGTAGTTAAAAGAGGAAAGTACGGCGAGCGCCTTTTGGAGACCATCAAGGCCAGGACTGACTTTGCAGTCGTCTCCGTTGATGTTCCTCAGGTGCTGCCCGGTTTCATCGAGGACCCGGAAGAGTTTGTCAAGGAGCTGAACCTTGATCCCAGGATCTTCCAGGCGGATTTGCTCATTCTCTACACCTTTCATCCCGACCTGACTCCTGAGATAGTGCGCCTTGCAGGTGCCGCCGGAGTCAAAGCAGCTATAATTCCCGGCGGCATTGGCAGGGCCGGCTCGATAGGCGAGCTGGAGAGGATTGCAGAAGAATATGGCATTCATATCGAGGTGGATGAGATCTGCTGCACCCTGGAGGAATGCGGCGTTCCCGTCATCGACGAATTTGCCAGGAAACTGGGCAAACCTGAGCTGGAGGTAGAAACAAAGGACGGGCGCATCAGCAATGTAAGGGTCGTGCGCGGCTCGCCCTGTGGAGCTACCTGGCATGCAGCCGAAGGCGTAACTGGAAAGACCGTAGAGGAAGCGGCTTCCATGACCGGCCTCTTCTGCCAGCAATATCCCTGTCGCGCCGTGCGCGGAACTCCTGGTGGCATTCACACCTCTGGAGACCTGCACAAAGACGCCATGGAAAGGGCTCTGGGCAAGCTGACCAACCTCAAGCTGCCAATGCAATCCCAACCCATCAAGATCGAACCAGGCAAGAAGGGGCAAAAGGCATGAGAGATCGGGTGGTGCAGGCCACGGTGCGTGCCCTGCAAAGAGCGGAGACGACACTGCCCCCTTGGGTCCTGCAAAAAATCCAAGAGGCAGCGGACCGGGAGAGGCAGCCACTCGCCAGGCAGCATCTGCAGTTCATGCTGGAGAATGTAGCGGTTGCTACCGCCAAAGGTCTGCCCCTCTGCCAGGACACGGGCCTTACCATATTTCATGTAAAGATAGGTCGCGATCTGCCGCTGGACTTTTGCCTTTCCGAGGCGATCGCAGAAGGTGTAAGAATTGCTACAGAAAAGATCCCGCTGCGTCCCAATGCCGTCCATCCCCTGACCCGCAAGAACAGCGGAGACAACACCGGCCCAGGCATGCCTGATATAATTCTGGATTATGTGGATGGCATTGGCCTCTCTCTCACTGCTTTTCCCAAGGGGGCAGGCTCTGAGAACATGAGCCTGGTAGGTATGCTCAATCCAGCAGACGATCCTTTTGATTTCATTGTGAAGACGGTGGCAAAGCGGGCTGCCAACGCCTGCCCGCCTCTTTTCCTGGGCATTGGCCTGGGTGGCAGCTTCGACCTGGCGGCCCGCCTGGCCAAGCGGGCTTTGTTGAACATGCCCGGCAACTCCCAGGAGGAACAAGAGCTCCTGGAGAGAATCAATTCGCTTGGCATCGGCCCCATGGGCCTGGGCGGGGATACCACTGCTCTTGGCATAAAAATCGAGACGGCCTTTTGCCACACAGCTTCCCTGCCGGTAGCCATTAACTTTCAATGCTGGGCTAACCGCAGTGCAACGGAGATAATTCAATGACTATGTACCATCTGCAAACGCCCCTTTCGAGCGCTGATGTGGAGAAGCTCGCCGCCGGAGATGTGGTATTTTTAAGCGGTCCGCTCTTCACCGCCCGCGACAAAGCTCATGCTCTGATACGCCGCGAGGGAAGCCCGGTGCCCCTTACGGGAGCTGCCCTTTACCACTGCGGTCCGCTCATCCAGGACAAACTAGTCCTATCCGCCGGACCGACCACCAGCGGACGCATGGCCCGTTACACGGACGAGATCCTGGGCCACGGTGTGCGGGCCATCATCGGCAAAGGTGGCCTTCCTGCCGAGCCTTTCCGGGACAGAGCCGTCTACCTGGCCTATCCTGGCGGATGCGGCGCCGCTGCTGCGCAGCAGCTGAAGGTATTGGGCGTGCACCTGCCGGAGCTGGGCATGGCCGAGTCCATCTGGGTCTTTGAGGCAGCAGAGTTCGGCCCCATGATTGTAGCCGTGGACGCCCATGGAAAGGACCTTTATCAGGAGGTGCGAAGGTCGGCCCGGATAGGGGAGGAAGACTGAAAGCGGCTGCCCAGGAGGCCAGGTACCTGGTTGATCGCGGCTATCCCTGTGACTATGCAATTCGCTTTGTATCGGATCATCATCGCCTTCCAGAGGAGCAGAGATTTGTTCTGCAAAGAACCATCATTTCTGCTGATACGGCGCTTGACAGAATGAGCAAAGCCTTGCGACTGCATTCCTTGCGCGGCAGAGTAGTATTTGTGGACGGATACAACGCCTCCATCACCACACACAGCCTCTTAGCCGGGTATCCGGTATATCTCTGCGATGACGGCTTTTTGCGCGACACGCGAGCATTTTTCCGGGGCGGGAGCGCATCGCAAGTTGCCGCTGGCGCATTCGCTGAGATTTTAGATCTGCTGGCACTCGCCAGGCCTTCTCGCGTGCAGGTACTCTTGGACCAGCAAATAAGCCGCAGCGGGGAGCTAGCAGGAGAGGTGCGCAGCATGATGGCGGCGCGGTGCCTGCCGGGCGCGGTCAGATGCGCCCGGGATGTCGACCATCAGCTCAAGGTCTGCGACAGCATAATTGCCACCAGTGATGGAAATGTAATCGATGCCGCATCGAGCGTTATAGATCTTCCGGGAGAAATTGCCAGAGGACAGTGCATACGCCCGTTATTGGTTTGATTAGGTATTTGCAGGAAAAAAGGCCTTCATAAGGATTGTTCCTGGAAAGATTCAATCGTCATCCTTTTATGGTACATAAAATTATTATACTATTGGGGTTACAATAAACTTACAGAGTTATAGGTGAGGCGCAATGAAAGAAAGAGTTCTAGCATTAGTCGTTCTGGCGGTTTTGATCATGGGGGGAGCCTGCCAGGCATCCCATCCTATGTTCTTTCCGCTTTCCGAACATACCATCGCCAAAGAGATCAGCGAAAACGGCATGCCGCTTTACCGGACGTATACATTTACCACCGATGACGAGCAGGCCGCTTCCTGGTTGCTCATTTGGCGGGATGCCAAGGTACACAGTGTAGAATGGAGATGGTATTGGCCGGAAGGCAGGACGTATGCCCGGTCTTTCAGCACCATACCGCCCATCGACGGATTTACAGGAATGTGGGCTGCACCGGTCTGGAGTTGCCTGAAGATCAAGGGAACCGATGTTGCTCGCCTGCCGGGGACCTGGAAGGTAGACGTGATTGTGGACTATAGAAAGGTGCTAACGGAGTACTTCACCATCACCAGCCCAGAGGCTTGCTAAAGTCAGTTGCAGCATAAGCCGCTCTGGATGCATCTGAACAAATGAATTCACCATGGAAATTAATCGACCTAGCAGTGCGCAGGATCATTTGCCGAATTAAAAAATAAGTTAGACGATGCGATCATATTTATTCCTGAAAATATACAGCATCAATTGGTGGCATATAAAATGCAAATGGAGTATAACGGGAAGATATTGACACCTGATGTTCGCCGGCTAATCGACATGAAGGAAGTGATCCTGGATCAGAACTGGCTTGCCGAAGCTGTGGACTTTGAGCTCTATTACATGTATCGCGACCTTTACTTAAGCCAGTCAGATAAAGAGAAGCTCCTGCATAATGACCTGCGCTATGATATCACTATTATCCCACCAAATATGCTTGGATGCGAATACATCAAGACAGCCGGCCATTATCATCCCAATGTACCCGGCAGCATTGTCACCTTCCCTGAGCTATACGAGGTATTGGAGGGAGAAGCCCTCTACCTTCTGCAAAACCAGGACCTCAGCGATGTGGTGGCGGTCTACGCCTCGGCAGGAGACAAGGTCCTCGTGCCGCCGGGCTACGGCCATATCACTATAAATCGCTCCAATAAGACGCTGAAGATGGCCAACTATGTGGCCAGGAGCTTCTCATCACTTTACGAACCATACAAAGAGATGAGGGGCGGAGCTTACTTTTTCACAAAAGACGGCTGGATTAAGAACGAGCGATGCCCAAAGGCGGGAGAGCTGCGACGCACGGATGCGCCGGATAGCTCAAGCCTTCGCAAACTTGGCCTGACAAAGAAGAGAGAGATGTATCCGCTGCTCAGAGAGCCGGGTCTTCTGGATTACCTGACAAAGCCAGAGGAGCATCTTGAGCTCTTCGCCGGATTTGTCTGAATGGTTTGGGGAGTTCTTGCCAATGCACCAAAGCCTTTCCAGATTCCAAGCCCACATCAGGCTTTTGCGCCCGCCTCTAGCTCCAATGGATCTGGCCATGCCCGCCGCCGCTGCCCTATTAGCCGTTTACGCTGTGCAAGGGGCTCTGCCGCCTCTGCTGCCATTCATCATAGCCTCCATTGGTGCTTACTGCGCCATCACCAGCTCTTATGTCTACAATGACTGCTGCGACATCGATGTGGACAGCATCGCCATGCCAGATCGGCCCCTGCCATCCGCCATGCTTAGCAAGCGTGAGGCACAGCTCTGGGCGTTATTTCTTTTTCTTGTGGCTGCGGCCACATCCCTGTATCTCAACCCTGAGAGCTTTGTCATCCTTCTGGTCGCCACACTGCTCATCACCATCTACTCTGCCTGGGCCAAGAGAAATACGCCCTTCTCCTGGATCTTTGTAGGACTCTCCTTCGGACTGGTGCCCCTGGGCGTCTGGCTGGCGCTGGAGCCGGCTGGAGTTCTTAAAGCCGGCCCGGGATTGCATCCGGCAGCTCTTATCCTGGCTGCCATGATCGTCATCACCGATTGGGGATTCACCAACTGCGATGCCTCACGAGATGTGGCCGGCGATAAAGAGAAAGGCATTCCCACCACCCCCGCCACCTACGGTATTGCAGCCACAGCAAGAATGGTGGCCGTCTTTTGGGTAGTGGGCATAATTCTCTCCCTGACACTGGGACTTTCTGCCAATCTCGGATGGCTCTACTTGGCGGTAGCGGCAGCGGCCGGAGGCTGGCTTCTGCTGCAAAACCGAGACTTTGTGCGCCATCCTACTGCAAAGAGAGGAGAGGGGCTGTTCTACCAGTCAGCCAACTACCGAGCTGTGCTCTTTGCAGCCATCATTGCCGATGTTCTGCTGCGAACCATGCTGCTTCCGGGGGTAGGGCTATGAAAACCGCGCCGAAAAATGAGGATAGCGGCAATTTACAGATCCAGTTGGGCAGATGCGCTTGGACTCTTTTTATTTTCCATCAGTGACCTGAGCATCTGCAGAGATTGACCACTGGACTGTACAATTAGACTGTCTCCCGCCTGCAATATGGTGTTTCCGCTGGGGCGCATGGGATGGCCATCTCTTCTCAGGACAGCGATCCAGGTGTCGTCAGGAATGTTGAGATCTGCAATCTGGTTTCCTACGGCTGCGCTTTCCGGGGAGACCTCAAGCTTCACCAGAGATCCCCATGCATCTTTTTCCTCCATATTCACCGGTAGGGCTTTTGCAGGGGATTTTGCCGGCACCTGCATGCCAAGGCGTCGAGCTACGAAGGGTATCGTGGACCCTTGCACCAGAACTGATGTCAGGACAACGAAGAATACGACATTGAAGATCGTATTGGCCTTGTCGATGCCGAAAATGAGTGGATATGTCGCCAGGATGATAGGCACTGAACCTCGGAGGCCTACCCAGGAAATCATAACCCTTTCCTCCAGGGACATGTCTCTGAAGGGCAAGAGGCAGAGAAGCACGCTGATCGGTCTGGCCATGAACATCAGGACAAAGCAAATGAAGAGGCCTACGTCTGCTACCGGAATCAACTGTGAGGGAAATACCAGCAGACCCAGAGTCAGGAACATGGCGATTTGCATCAGCCAGGCCAGGCTGTCGTGGTAATGCATCAGGCTTCGTTTGTGGATGAATGAGTAGTTCGCAAGGCTCATACCGGCCAGATACACAGCGAGAAAACCGTTTCCTCCGAGAATCGATGCTACTGCGTAGATTATCATCACCGTAGATATGGTCAGAATAGGATAGAGCCCATGGTAATCCAGACGGATCCGGTTAATAAGATGCGCCATGCCCTTGCCCGATATAATCCCGAATACGCCGCCCAGGGCCATCTGCTGGGCAAACATGGGTATCAGAGCTATCGGGGATGTAGCCGGGATCAGGATGAGGCTGATCAGGCTTGTCGTGAGGAATATGGCCATGGGATCATTGCTGCCGGATTCCAGCTCCAATAGCGGCCCGATATTGCCTTTCAGGCTGATTTGTTTTGACCTGAGAATCGAGAACACTGCTGCTGCATCTGTTGAGGAGATGATGGCGGCCAGGAGCATGGCCTCGTGAACGGAGAAGCCCAGTGCATAATAAGCTGCAAATCCTACGATGGTGGCCGTAAAGATGACGCCCAGGGTAGAGAGGATTACGCCTTTCCACAATACAGGTTTTACTTCCTTCCATTTGGTATCTAATCCACCGGAAAATAGGATGAAGATTAAAGCTACTGTTCCCAGCGACTGTGCCAGCCAGGGGTCGTCGAAATAAATGCCTCCTGGTCCGTCCGAACCGGCAAGCATACCTATCATCAGGAACAGCACTAGAGTGGGCACCCCCAACTGAGTGGATGCTTTGCTGGAGATTACACTCAGGAGCAGTAGCAATGCCGCGCCCAGGAGAAGGTAGTCAAATAGAGCCATAGCCGCCATTAATCTTTCATTGACGCATATCTGTCTTTCGGATATTGATATGGATCCATTCAAGTAGGCATCTGTTGCAATCGTTTTAGTATGATGTGTACAGCGGAAGTGTCTATTAATATTATGAATGCATTCTATGCTCTGGAGTGATAAAATGAGAATTAGAGTGATAAGCGCCAGAAATGAGACCCCCAATTTGAATCCCAATGAAAAGACGGTTCATATGGCCTTTCGGGCCAGTAATGTAGATTTCCTTAATCTGATGCAGAGATGCCCCAGACTGAGAATGATTCAGGTTCCGCCATCCTACCGCAAGACCATGTCCAATGCCATCCAGGTCTTCCTGGAGATGCAGGGCATTGAAATGCTGGAAGGCGATGTATGGGGCCACAGAAAGGATCTGGATGAATACTTCACCGTGGACGATGCCACCCTCGCGGAGATTCGCTCCCTGGCAGCCGGCGGGGCATCTGCTGAAGAGGTAGCCGATCAAATTCAGAGAAAGGCCAGAATCGGTCCGGAGCTGATCAAGTACATCGCCAAGGGCAAGATTACCGCATAGGCCAGCAGAAGGGTGCCGGCCTGGATTATAGAAAAGCAGGCAGAAGACCCGCTCCCTTTCCCATGAAAAACAAGACTTACGATGTCGATAGATCTTGTTTTTCATTTGCCTCATATGTGCCATTGTCCTGAGGCACATGGGTGTTTAGGGGGCGGGATGAATGCCGTACCTACTGCATTTGAAACTGAAGCGAAATAGATATCTAGTTAGTGGGTCCATAAATATTTTGATGGAGCTGGGATAGGGATGAAGACTGCCTACAAGTTCAGG
>JAQTYS010000283.1 GCA_028688175.1 Methanothrix sp.
CGTCATAGTCTTCATTATTAAAAAAATCATACATCAATTCTAAAGTTTCAAGTTTATTACCATAACTATCTGGAATAATTATTTCAATTATTGATTCAGGATGTACTTCTCTTAATTTCTTTCCCCAAGATAATAATAATTTTACATCCATACTTTTTCCTAATTCAAAAGCACTATTATCTAATATTATTAATTTAAAATCATTTTTTTTATCTAAATAAAAATCTCTATATTCTTTATTTTCTATTAACATATGTAATAATATAAATACATAGTCTTTATCAAATAATTTTTGATATCCACATGGGACATTATTTATTATTTTCATCTTTTTTTTCCTTTAAATCTATTAATTCGTTAAGATACCATAATGCTTTTTTTAAATCTTCAACTCCATTCTTTTCATCATATCTAAATATGTATTTTAAAAGGGTACATCTAAGAAATCCTTCTATTTGTTCAGGAGGTACTTTCATTTCTAATATTTCAAGTAAATGCATTCCACCTTTAACATAGTGTTTTGGAACTATATTTCCTTTAACTTTTGTTTCTTTTTGTTTCATTTTCTATTATTTTTTCTCCTATATATAAACCTTGCGCCGCTGATACGGCAATTCCACGCGCACTTAAACTATCTCCACCGAAGTGAACGTTAGGATAATTGATTAATGATAAATTATTGTTATTTACTAAAACTTCATCAGTCAAAAACTTTACTTCAGGAACATATATTTTATAATTTGAACCGAATTGAAATATCTTATTTAAATCATCAATAAAATTATTTATAAATTTACTATATTTTCCAAGATTACTTATATCTTTATTATCCTTTTGACATTTTTTAACTATTTTTTTAGCCCAACTAAAAGGATTTTTTATTCCTTCAATTTCCATTATTATTCCAAAATTAACCATATTATTTATTTTATCTTTATCTTTATAACTATGACCATTATATGATTTCATTCCATAAGTTTTTTCTTCTACTACATATGCCGCATTTGAATTAACACAAAAAGTTCTTATATTTATTTTTTCCTTTTCAAATTCTTGATATAATTTAAAGTCATATGCTAAATCTAATATTTTTTGAAAATATTTTTGGGGTGCTTCAAATCGAACTCCTATTTGGACTGGTTTAGATTCTGTTTTTAATTTATTCTTTTTAATTAGTTTTTGAGTTAAGTCAATACCATCTTTTCCTGTTGCATAAATTAAAATATCATAATATATAACAGATTTTGATAATGATATACATTGAGTTTTAAAATTTATATTATCAACTTTAGTATTAAAATAAAAATTTACTCCTTTAGCTCTAAGCCAAGAATACCAATTTTTTCCTATTTCGTGTAGATATTCAGTTCCAATATGATAAACAGGAGCTAATCTCATTTTAAAATATTTTTTAATAAATTCAGGTTCTTCTATAGGATTAGAATACATAATTTTGTCAGGGTCTGGATGTAATTTTTTAATTGTATTAACTACTTCTTCAACTAAATCATCAGCTTTTTCTTTACCGCAATATTTTGATAGTTGACCACCTATTTGGTTATGAAGATAAGCAATTTTACCATCACTAAATAAACCAGCACCTAAAAAACCATTCATTATTTCGTTAGGTTTTCTATTAAATGCGTCTTTACCTTTATCTATTATTGTTATCAGATGTCCTGGATATCCCTTTTCAATTAGCTTTGTTGCGGCAAATACTCCAGTAACTCCTGAACCTACTATTATTATATGTTTATCCATTTATGATTTTTATAAGATACCTTTTTATCTTCTACTATCCATTTTTTAATTTGAGTTAATGTAAAATAAAATCTTTTAGATGTAATAAAAGATTTATCTTTTATATTTTTAGGAATACAATCTAAATAATCTTGTGCCGCTGATATTAATATATTGTTATATTTACTTATATCTAACCATTTACTATCATTTTTTATGGTTTGATAAATTTCTTTATTGTTTTCTAATTTTAAATCATAATTTTCTATAATTGTTTCTTTTGCATTTATTAAACCATATTTAGCTGATAGAGCATATACATCAACATTATTACTATTTTTTCTTATTACTCTCCAAACTCCATTATCATACATATCTATAGCTAAACAAGGTTCTTTACTTCTTTTTTGGTTTGAACACAAACATATTATACATTTATTCATATTTAACTGGGTCCTCCACTCCTGCTTTCTTAAATGCTTCTAACCTTTCCTGACAAGCACCACATTTTCCACAAGCAACTTCTAATCCATTATAACAAGTATGTGTTAAAGAATAATCAACTCCTAATTCTTTTCCTCTAATAGCTATATCACCTTTATCTATATTCCAATAAGGTGCTTCTAATTCTACTTCCTTCCAATCACAAATTTTTATTACTTCAGCCATCTTATCAACAAATTCTTTTCTACAATCAGGATATATAGCATGGTCTCCTGAATGAGCACCATAAAATAATTTTTTAGCATCAACACTAATAGCATAGGATGTTGCTAAACTTAATAATACCATATTTCTGTTTGGAACTACTGTTTGTTTCATATTATCATCTTCATAATGTCCTTCAGGTACTTTCCAATCTTCTCTTGTTAAAGCACTTGGTGCAACTTGATTTAAAACATTTAAATCTAATACTTTATATTCTATTCCTAATTTCTTACAAGTAGCTGATGCACATTCTAACTCTCTTTTATGACGTTGACCATAATTAAAACCTACAGCCTTAACATCATACCCTCGATTTATAATATCATATAAAAGAGTTGTCGAATCCATTCCTCCACTTAAAATAATTACTGCTCTATCTTTCATTTTATTACCCCCTTTCATTTTAAATTTCTCCCGGCATTCATAATTGTAACAGCAGAACTTTGATGAATACTTTCAAAATGTTCTGTTGTAATAACATAATCAATAATTTTTTTATCTAATAATAAATCTAATTCGCTTGATATATTTCTACATATATCTTCACTAAAGTAAGGATTTTCATATGCTCTTTCTGTAACCCATTTTTCATCTACTCTTTTTAAAGTATTATAAATAGGACAACTAACAGACTTATCCACTATAGCTTTTAATTCTTCAAACATCAATTCTTTATCGTTTAATTCTACTTTTATTTTAGCCACACTTCTTTGATTATGAGCACCATATTTACTTATTTCTTTACTACACGGACATAATGATGTATAATTGATATCAACAGTCATAAATTTTTTAATTTTACCATTTACCAATTCACCTTCCATAGTTATTGGTATATCAAACCAAGATATTATTTTAGATTTGGGTGCCTTAACTTTTGTTAAATAGTTAAAACTAAATTTAATATAAATATTATCATTTTCTAATTCTTTATGAAGTGCTTTTAATATTTCTTCTATTGCTTGACTACCTATTTTATCTTTAGCTTTCTCTGTAATTACTTGACTAAAACGAGACATATTAACTCCTTTTTTATTACTATTTAAAGAAATATAAGCTGAAACATTA
>JAQTYS010000284.1 GCA_028688175.1 Methanothrix sp.
ATCAAAGCGATCATGCCTTCTGTTTTGAAAGCCAATTTCAGGCATGGATTCAGAAAGCCAGGTGGAATCGCCAAGGGCGTTGATGCCGAGACCAATGAGGTCCTTGTGTCTTCGATGCCATGGTGGGCTGTTCCTGAAACGATGAGAGCTCTGGTTCTTACCGAGAAGCTCTGCAGCAGTGATGCGTTCACATCGTGGGCACAGAGACAATACCTGCGTTGCCTCAAGGCTTTCAAGAAGTATTACTTCGATGCTTCTCCTAGTCCGATTGCTGTCCAGACAATCGACACGGAAGGCAAGGCAGTCGCTGTGATACCTGCTACTCCGGACCTTGATCCGGGCTACCATACAGGGCTTTCCTTCATGACATGCTATGATGCTCTTTCAATTGGATTTCCAATGAATATGCAGAAAAGCGAGGTTGGAATCAATCCGCAGAAGCCTTGCCTTCTAAGCGGACATGTAGCCAGAGATAAAGCCTGCGATGGAATCCTTGATCCGATTTCTGCAAGGATTCTTGTCCTCAGGTCTGCTTATTCGCAGGTAGCCTTGCTGTCGCTTGACTTGCTCGAGCTTGACAAACCCTGGGTTATAGAGATACAGAAAAGGCTTTCGCCTGTCATAGATGTAGAACCTTCTTCGATTCTTGTATGCTCGACTCATACCCATACGGCTCCTGCTGCAATCGATCTTGGTATTCTTAAAGCAAACAAAGCCTATCTCAGATTTGCATCGTCACAGATTGCCAAGGCAGCTAGATCTGCAATGAAGATGAAGGCGATGCCTGTTCAAGCCTTCTATGCAGAGACCATGACCTCATTCGGAGTGAACAGGCGCTATCATGATCCGTGCACGGGCAAGATATCGATGCGTCCGAATCCTGAAGGCTCGATAGATGCCAGCCTTCCTGTGATAGCATTCAAGTCGGAAGATGGGGGATACGCTGCAATAATCTTCAACTGCTCGGTTCATCCAACGACACTTGGCGTTGATATTCACAAGGTTTCAGCTGATTATCCAGGAAGAATCACCAGCTGCCTGAAAGATGAATTCGGACAGGATCTGATGGTCTTCCCAATAACAGGAGCCTGCGGAGATACCCGCCCGGCGCTTCTGACTGGGGACAAAGAGCATTTCAGAGATGGAGATGAAGCGGACCTGGCACGAATCGGGAAACAGACAGGGCAAGCAATAATCAAAGCGCTGCAAACGGCCAGGAAACTTAACGAAAACTGCGCTTCTGCATTCCATGATTCGGTTCGCTTCCAGATGTCTGATGTGCCTGACAGGCAATGGCTTGAGACGTATCTATCTGAAAACTCTTCCAATCTTTCCAAGGCTTTGAAAGCCGAAGCCAGGCTGAGCGAATTCGCAAGATGCCATGACAATCCCGTATGGGATGTGAAAGCCGGAAGAAGCTGGGCAAAGGACCTCCTGAAGCGTGATTCGATTGCTGATGCAGTTACCGAAACAGTCAGTATTGTGAACATATGCGGCATCATGATGTTCTGTGTTCCTGGAGAACTTTTTTCTGATGTCGGAATGAAGATCAAAGGATTGGCCAAAGAAAGCCGCGCAATGATTGCTGGCTACTGCGGCGGCTCTGTAGGGTATCTTCCTTCATCTTCTGCAATGAACCAAGGCGGGTATGAAGTGCTTGGAGCGTATAAGTATTACTATCTTCCAGGCCCCTTCACTTCTGATCTGGAAAGCACGCTTATTGCTTCAATGGAGCATCTTTGCAAGGAGAGCAAAGACAATGATTCGTACAGACAACTTCATATCTGAACCAGCAGCTTCTTCAATGAAGCTTGCGTATCCTTTTGATGCATTTGTCTTTGCATCAGGAGAAACGCTTGGCTATCTGTGTTCGGTTACGCTTCATGATCAGTTCCTAAGTCCAGACGCTTCTATACAGGCTTATAGAAATGGCGTTCCTGTCATTGAAGAGCTTTTCGATGGCGTGGATATCATTGTGCCGATTTCAACACCGATTATCAAATACGGACATCTCAATTCTCTTGGGGTACCTCTTCTTTTCCCGGAGACAGGTCAGGTGGCTCTTGATATGAAGCAAGGCCTCAGCCTTGAATCAGTCTTGGAGCTTCTTGGAAAGCCGCATGATTTCAAAAGCGGGCTGACAAGCTTTCAGATTGATTACCTTGAGGCAATGCGTAAGGCATTCCCGGGCAAGAGAGTACATTGGGGATGGCAATGGGAAGGCCCTGTAACGACTTTGTGGGGTTTGACCGGAAATGACTGCATGTATGGTGTATACGATGACCCAGAGCTTTTTGAACAATGCATGGAAGCCATTGTTTCAAGTCTGATTGAGTATGCAAAGTTCTATTGCAGAATCGATGGAACCAGCGTTCTTGATCCTTTCCCTGACCATGGAAGGATATGCGATGACATTGCTGCGATGTTTTCTCCAGATATCTGGAAAGAATTTGTCCTTCCTTACTGGAAAAGATACTGGAGAGAAGCGCCTGTGCCCGAAATCAAGCTCCACTGCGAAGATATGAAGGAGAAGCATCTGAGGCTTCTTGATGGATTGAGCATAACTGATTACGATCCTGGGATTTCACCATATATCAATCCTGAAATAATCAGAAAGAGCACTTCAACGCCTTTCTGCTGGCGGCTTGGGAGTTTCTTGTACCCTCAGATGAGCGAAGATCAGTGCTATGACTTCGCGGTTCAGGCAGCAATAGATGGTGCATGCTACACGTTCACGGCAATCGAGCCGATGATGTGTGAAGCCGGCATCGTAAAAAAAATCAAATCATATTACAAAGGAGCCCAAGATGTTCGGAAAGCCCTTCTGAACGGATGTTCAAGGCTAGGCTTGAAGAAACTTCTTCATTGTGCTTATCCTGAAGGATATTGGGAAACATGGGAAGGCTTCAGAAAATAACCGGAGGAGTTTTATGGAAAAAAGAAAGTATTCAGATCTTGAAGTGAAGATCTATCCGAACAGAACATTGATGGGGGAAGCTGCCGCAAAGGACGCTGCTGCATGCATCAGAGAACTGCTGTCCAGTAAACCTGAGATTAACTGCATCTTCGCAGCTGCGCCATCGCAGAATGATTTCCTGAAAGCGCTTGCAGCTGACAAAACCATCGACTGGACCCGGATCAATGCCTATCATATGGATGATTACGTCGGTCTTAAGCAGGGAAGCCCCGCCTCTTTCAGCGGCTTTCTAAAGAATGCAATATTCGACAGGGTTCCCTTCAAGACAGTAAACCTTCTTGACGGACAGGCCGATCCTGAGAAGGAATCCGAACGCTATTCGGAACTCCTGAAGGCTCACCGGACCGATATCGTTTTCATGGGAATCGGGGAAAACGGCCATATTGCATTCAATGATCCCGATGTCGCTGACTTTCATGATTCGAAGTATGTGAAGACGGTGAAGCTCGATGATGTCTGCCGGATGCAGCAGGTCCATGATGGCTGCTTCCCGACTTTCGACGATGTCCCGAAAC
>JAQTYS010000285.1 GCA_028688175.1 Methanothrix sp.
CCGGCGAGCAAGCCCTGCAAATGCTCATGGAGGGCAACGCGCGGTTTGTGTCCGGCAATGTCACCCATCCTGACCAGTTTGCGGATCGCCGCAGCGAACTTGTCTCCGGACAGCACCCCTTTGCCATTGTCGTGGGATGCTCCGACTCCAGGGTTCCCTCAGAAGTCGTCTTTGATCAGGGGCTGGGGGACATCTTCGTGATCAGAACTGCGGGGCAAGTTATGGATAATGTAACCTTAGCCAGCATTGAATACGCAGTAGAGCACCTGGATGTGCCACTGGTAGTCGTGCTGGGCCATGATAGCTGCGGAGCAGTAACCGCCGCTGTAAATGGCGGAGAGGTGCCGGGCCACCTGGGCAGTCTTGTCGACTACATCCTGCCGGCAGTAGATGAAGCCAAAGCAGCAGGAAACGAGGTACAACTTCTGAACAGCTCCATTGACAACAACGTCAATAACATCGTAGAAGAGCTCAGCTCCTCCCAGCCCATACTGTCAGAGGTAGTCGAGGAAGGCAAGCTTATAGTAGTGGGCGCTCGTTACCATCTGGACAGCGGAATTGTGGAAATTCTAGAGTAATCTTTTCCAGAAGGCTCAGGGGGATGCTCATCCCTCCTGACCCCTTTATTATCACCGAAAACTCAGGCAAATTAGTTATTCAATCGATATACTGCAGGGAGAGGACATCCCTGAGCGTCATCAAAATTTTTATATTGATGGTTTTATTCGATTGCATTTGTACCTTTTGTAATCAATTTTGTATATAGACGGGGTTTAATAAAAGTGTATTACCGAAAATTATTAAAATAAGCAATGATAATTACTAATTTTGTAATGAACTACGACGACGCCGAGAAAAGGTTAATCGCCATTGGCAAAGAGCTGGAAAAGGATATCAACAACTCGGAGACATGGGCTGCTAAAGCCGAAATCTTATGCTCCCTGAGATTGCATGAGCTCGCTCTTCGATGCTGTGACAGATCTTTGGCGATAAATCCAGATAATGCACTTACCTGGGTGACTAAAGGTATTGCTCTCAATAAGCTTGGAAGGCATGATGAAGCAGAGGAGGCATTTGCCAGGGCCAAGGAATTAGGATATAAGGGCGCACCAACCTATGATTGATGCGTATGACTTGCAACTCACTGTTTCCTTTTCCGAAAATCCATAAAAGGCAGAAAGCCTCATCTATCAACCCAAAGCTCCTGCGGCCACGGTCCATTCTCTTTGATGCAAATATCATCAACTTGGAAGCGATTTTGGATCATCTCATCAACCTCCGATAGTTTGATACTGAAGACCTCTGCCAGAATCTCTCTTGCGGCCTCCAGCTCCATAGCCTTCTGACTCATTGCCCTCTTCTGTGACCTGATTAGCTGCCCGAAGACTCCTGCCATAGTATAGCTTATTCTACGTGTTAGGTTAAGTAGCTTAGCTAGAAAACAATATCAATAAACTATTTTTACATAATAGAAACTATGAATAAGATACAAGTGCGAACATTGCCCAAGACGTCTATTCAAGATAAAAGAATTGCCCTTTTATTTCTCGTAAGAAAGCGCCGAGGGTGGGATTCGAACCCACGATCTCCGGAGGAGAACAGGTTTAGCAAACCTGCGCCTTACCAGGCTAGGCAACCTCGACTTACCTCAGGCACTTGACCCTCGGGCTATTTAAATTCTGCGTTTGCCAGCCCGGCTGAAGTACGCCAAAAGAGCGCATTTCTTTTCCAGCCGAATCACACCACACACGCCAGCAAATCCTTGCTGGTGATGATCCCCACCAGCGCCCCGTCCTTCATCACCGGCAGCCTTCGCACCTTGTGTTCTTGCATCAACCTGGCCGCCTCCATTGTGGAGGCATCAAGGTCAATGGTGATCAGAGGTCCGGGCGTCATGATCTCTTTGACCGATACCAGAGCCGGGTCCCGGCCTTCTGCAAATACCTTGAGAAAGAGCTGGCTGGTGGTAACAATTCCCAGGCACTCCTTGAGAAGCCCGTCCCTGGCCACCAGAACGCTGCCCTTCTTCTCCGCCGCCATTCGCTTCGCAGCCTCCAGCACCGTGGCCTCCGGGCGCACTGTGGCAATGGGATAGCTCATCAAATCTCGAACCTTCATAGCCGCCACATTCCTATTATCCAGCCATCGTTTGCGACTATTAGCTGATAAATCTGATCTTTCTTAAAAAAGAGAAAATCGATGGTGAAAGCTCCTTTCAGAGCACTCCCCACTCGACCTCCAGCCCCACGGTCGGCTGCTCCAGTCCAAAGCTCTTCAGGACCAATGGATGCAGCTCTCCGAAGCAGCCAATCTTGCGGCCCCCAGCCATTAGATCAGCGCCACGACCGGGCAGAAGCGCTCCATCCTGAGAAGGAACGATCTCGACTGTAATGGCCAGCTCTCGCAGCACGGCGTCCACGGCTGAGCGGATCTCTGAGAAATTAGCGCCGCTGTGAATGCTGGCTGCTGCCAGATGCATGCGGGTCTTCTTCTCCACCACCACATCCCCGGCGGCAAATATCCTCTGAGGCAGAGGATGATGCTGGTTCATGGCGAAGATCTCCAGAAGGCTGGAGAGAAGCGAGGTGCGCAATATGGTGTGCAGCTCGCTGATGGGATGCATCACATGCACCACGCCTGCGTCCTCAGCCGAGCGGCGCATCCACTGGAAATGCATCTTTTCATTGGTCAGAGTGAAGGGCATGGTCTCCAAATACCCGAGGCCGGCCATGACCTCGCGAATCTCGCCTTTGCGTAGCTCCGAAGGGTGAGCGCGGCCTACAGTTACCGTCCCAGGGAGACGGGCATCCAGCCGGTCAAAGCCATAGGCCTTGGCCGCGTCCTCAAAGATGTCCCAGGAATGCATGATATCCGCCCGGTAGGCAGGAACCTGCACCTCCACATCGCTGCCATTCGCGACTGCCCCAAAGCGCATCCTCCGCAGGCATTCGGCCAGCTCCAGGGGACCCAGATCAAAGCCAATCAGCTTGTTTGCCTCTGCCGCGCTCACAGTCCAGCTAGACGGCTGCAGATTGGGGGAGACGAAATCGCCCTCGCTTCTCCTTACCAGAACGCTCTCGATTCTGCCCCCTCTCTCCGCCAGGGAGGTTACTACTATGTTCAGGGCTTTGTGCACCATACCGTCCATTCCTGTGACGTCTATGAACAGATCCTCGGTCTTCTCGGTAACAGAGGTCAGCTCGCCGTTGATGATGGGCGGGAAGGAAAGCACCTGATTCTTGGCATCTACGATGAGCGGATAACGCTCGCATCCTTGCAGGATGTGACCGTAACCCTTGCCCTTAGGGTGTTTTTGCAGGATCTCCTGCATGCTCATCTCTTCGGCAAAATCGAGGGGCACGAATTTTCTATCCGGATCCTCCCCAAAGTAGCGGAACGGTGGGGTGAGGCGGGAAATGTCATGCACGCCTATGGCCACCTTGCGCCTGTTTCTGCCCAGCCCCCAGTGCAGATCCTCTTGCA
>JAQTYS010000041.1 GCA_028688175.1 Methanothrix sp.
AGATAATGAAATATAACTTGCGGCCAGGCAGTTGGCTCTGCAAGGAAGCCTATCGATCTGGCAAGTGATCGTGCCAGGGAGCCTGGCCCGCATGGACGGGGGGGCAGAAAGCTGCACGGGGGCGGCGGACACGTCCAGGAGCGCGGGATTGCGATGGCGCCAGCAGTGGCGGGCTTGGCAGCCAGGAGAAGTGTTGATCGATGCATCTGAGGCGGTAAAGATGTATCCTATTTTCATTGTCATCTGTCTGAACAGAATTAAGTAGTTTTATTGAGCCAG
The DNA here is from genome assembly GCA_028688175.1 of Methanothrix sp. GTDB lineage: Archaea > Halobacteriota > Methanosarcinia > Methanotrichales > Methanotrichaceae > Methanothrix. The sequence goes on from JAQTYS010000041.1 coordinate 280, forward strand.
GGATTTCAAGGCCGGTGCAGTTTCGCTTCAGATCAATAAGCTCTACCTCACAGCCCACCATATTTCCTTACGTGCTCCCAGGCTTCATGCTCTTTGGGGAAGCGATCCCTTCGAGAGTAGATAGAAGCATCCTCTCGCCCAAACAGCTTTCGGTCCTCTCCCACCGGACAGACCTTGATGCATATCCCGCAAGGCGAGATGCCCTGGCGGTTTAATTCTGCGCTTCGGGCGGTGCAGCTCTTTTTATCAGTAAGCCCCTGCGGATAGTCCTTCTCCACCAGAGCCTGCGCCGGGCACATCTTGACGCAGCGCATGCAGCGGGTGCATAGCTCGTTTTTCATGAGCGGATCGGAGGGAAGCTCTGCAGCCGTAAAGACGGAGCCAAAGCGCACCCGAGGGCCAAATTGGGGTGTGAGCAGCATATTGTTCGTCCCGAAATTGCCCAGTCCCGCCAGGAGGGCGGCATGTCTGTGAGAGAAGAAGGCTACTGGATTTTTGAGCAAAGCCTTGATGCCGAAGTATCCATCCCGAGGAACAAAGACAGATGGATAGCCCCTCTCGGTCAGAAAAATTGCCAGTCGATATGTGTACTGGTCGAGCAGGATATTTACGGTGTTGTACAGCTCCCGGTAGTAAATGGAAGGGGCCGTTTCCAGCACGGGCAGACTAACGGGCAAGCCAATGACAATTACCGATTTTGCCAGGGGAAATATGGACTTTGGATAAAACTCCTCTGACATCCAAGGCTGAAAAGGCGGATCCTTCCAGCGCTCTACGCCTGCCACTCCCAGCAGGGGTATCTCCATCCTCTTACATCTAATCCGGATGGCTCTCAATAGATCTTCATTCATAGTAGTGACTTTATTCGCTATCAATAAAAAATTGTTTTATCATAATTGAATCTTATCAAAGGCAAGCGTTATATAGTTTTTCATGCTTAATGCTGATATAAATGTGTTTAACGAGGGCTAATATGACGGATGGCGATAAGGAGAAGCTGGACAAAATAATACAAAAATATGAAGGAAAAGAAGGTTTCCTGATCCAGTTGCTCCTTGATTTACAAAGCGAGCTGCATTGGCTCTCCAGAGAATCAATCGAAGAGCTTTCTCTGAGGCTTAAGATTCCAGTAAGCCGGATATTCAGAGTGGCGAGCTTCTACAAAGCCATGAATCTCTCTCCTGTAGGCCGGCATAGCGTATGCGTTTGTATGGGAACCGCCTGCCAGGTGCGGGGCGCACAGAGATTGCTGGATGCGACCGAATCTAAATTGGGCATAAAATCAGGCCAGACCACACCGGACCATAGCTTCACATTAAATCGGGTCAATTGTCTGGGATGCTGCGCCATCGGTCCTGTTATGATAGTAGATGATGATTATCATGGTCGGGTGGACTCCAAGAAGATAAAGCTGTTATTAGGTCAAATTGCATCCGATAGTTAGAACCAGATTAAAAAATGGAGAATAGATGGCAAGACTTACATCAATTCAGGATCTGGAGATCTTGAGAGATGAATGGGAACGCAAGAGAGACCCTTTGAGAAGAGAGGTGGCAATCTGCACAGGTACCGGCTGTCTGGGACTTGGTGCACGAGCGGTGGTCAGCGCCTTTGAAAGAGAGGTGGAATTGAGGGGTCTGCAAAGAGAGATCAACATCAAGGAGACGGGATGTCCCGGCTTTTGCGAAAAAGGAACACTGGTAGTTGTCTCTCCTCCGGGAATCTATTACATGGGAGTGCAGGCAGAGGATGTTCCGGAGATCGTGGAAGAGACCCTTTGCAGAGGCGGACTGGTGGGGCGCCTGCTTTACACAGATCCCGTAACCGGCCAAAAGGCAGTACTGGAAGATGATATCCCTTTTTACAGCCATCAGATGAGATTTCTAATTAAAAATAATATAAAAATCAATCCCAAGGATATATTCGACTACATCGCCATGGGCGGCTATGCCGCTCTGAGCAGCGCCTTATCACAGATGACCGCCCAGGATGTGATTGAAGAGATAAAAAAGTCAGGTCTACGTGGCAGAGGCGGGGGCGGATTTCCCACCGGAAAAAAATGGGAATCAACTGCTCGGGCGCCCGGCCAGCCAAAATATGTGATCGTTAATTGCGATGAAGGAGACCCGGGCGCCTTCATGGATAGAGCTCTCATGGAGGGCAATCCGCATAGCGTTTTAGAGGGACTGATTATCGGAGCCTATGCAGTTGGAGCGAATAGCGGCTACATCTATGTGCGCATGGAGTATCCTCTGGCTGTGGAAAATGCCAAAATCGCCCTGCATCAGGCCCGAGAGCTGGGCCTTCTCGGCAAGAATATATTGGGCAGCGGATTTGATTTCGAGGTATCTGTGCATAGGGGAGCGGGTGCCTTTGTATCCGGAGAGTCGACCGCTCTCATGAACGCCCTGGAGGGCAAGGTGGGCGAGCCTCGGCCCAAGTATGTCCATACTTCGGAATGCGGCCTCTGGAATCGACCCAGCCTGCTCAACAATGTGGAGACCTGGGCCAACATTCCTCTCATAATCAATCGAGGATCTGATTGGTTCTCCTCCATTGGAACGGAAAAGAGCAAGGGAACCAAGATATTCTCACTGGTTGGAAAGGTCAATAATACCGGTCTGGTGGAAGTCCCCATGGGCATGAGCCTGGCCGACATAATTTACAAGATCGGTGGCGGAATTCCCAATGGAAAAAAGCTCAAGGGAGTGCAGACCGGCGGGCCATCAGGCGGAATAATTCCTGCCCGGCATTTGCAGACACCGGTTGATTTCGAAGAGCTTACCGGCCTTGGCTCCATGATGGGCTCAGGCAGCATTATTGTCATCGACGAGGATACCTGCGCAGTCGATCTGGCCCGCTACTTCGTTGACTTTCTTTGCGATGAGTCCTGCGGCAAGTGTCTTCCCTGCCGGGAGGGCTTATTGCGGATGCGGGAGATATTGGACGGCATAGTCTCGGGCATTGGCCGTGAGAAGGACCTGCAAATTCTCAAAGAGGTCGCCGAACTGATGAGAAAGACGTCGCTGTGTGCCTTAGGCCGCACAGCCGTCAATCCGGTCTTAAGTACATTATCCTACTATCCTGATGAATATGCGGCCCATATAGTCGAGAAGAGATGCCCCTCTCTGGCCTGCAAAGCTCTGGTTTCTTATTATGTCGAGCCAGAGGTCTGCATAGGCTGCGGTCTGTGCAAGAAGAACTGTCCACAGGGAGCAATCGAGGGAGAGGAGGGAAGCATTAGTGTCATAGATCAGTCCCGTTGCACTCGATGCGGCATTTGCTTCGATGTCTGTCCGCCAAAGGCAAGAGCCATAACGAAGGTCTCAGGCGGACTGGTCCAATCCAAGGTAAAAGAAGGTGAGAAGGCATGACCAGTTTAAAGATCATAATCGACGGTCATGAGATTGAGACTTCAGCCGAAGGTGGCTCGAACACGGTCCTGCAGGCTGCAAAGAATGCTGGTATCTATATCCCGACGCTGTGCCATCATCCTTCTCTGGAGGCTTATGGATCCTGCCGTCTGTGTACTGTGCAAATCGTTAAGAATGGCCGGAAAAAGTTGGTCACCGCCTGCAACTATCCGCTGGAAGATGGCCTTGTTGTAAATACCTGCACTCAGGAGATTGTGGAGATCAGAAGAATGATCATGGAGCTTCTTCTGGCTCGCTGCCCCAAGGAGAAAAGATTGCAGGAGATGGCTGGAGAATATGGGATAATCAAGCCACGCTTCTTGCCGCAGGACAAAAAATGCATCCTTTGCGGACTATGCTACCGGGTCTGCGAGGAGCTGGTGGGAGTGGCGGCTATCAATGCTCAGAATCGTGGCGTCTCCAGGGATGTGGATACGCCCTACGGTGAATTATCGCAAGACTGCATCGCATGCGGGGCCTGCGCTCTGGTCTGTCCTACAAATTCCATTTTGGACAGAAAGAACATTTACCCGCTCACCTATATCGATATCAAAGAGATGGAAGAGGAATTCCTTTGTGGAGCTAATGATGATGATTTAGGTGTAAATCTGGAAATGCTGGCCGCAAAGAGCAGTGTTGAAGGGCAAGATGGGGGTATGGTAACCTCAATTCTCCAGCGAGGAATTGAGACGGGACTTTTGGATGGAGCTATCGTCGCCCAAAAAGATGAACGCCTGGGAGCGAAAGCTGCTCTTGTTGATGAAGCGGAATCTATTTTGCAAGCAAAGGGGACGAAATACGTGCGCATCTCCATCATCGCTCCGCTGCTGGAGGCCTTGGAGATGGGCAAAAAGAGAGTTGCCGTTGTCGGCACACCCTGTCAGATGAGAACCGTAAGAAAATTGCAGAGGCAGGGCTATTTTCCTGAAAAGTTTCCGGATACTGAGATTTTTCTAATCGGCCTCTTCTGCTTTGAAAGCTTTGACTATGAATCCCTTAAAAGCCGCGTGATTGAGCTTTTCGGCATAGATCTGGATAGGTCAGAGAAGATGCAGATCGCCAGAGGAAAATTCATAGTAACTGCAGAGGGCAAAGAGTACTCCTGCCGGGTGCGAGAATTAGGGGATGCTGTGAGAGAAGGTTGCTCATTTTGCGGTGATCTGGTCAGCCGGCTGGCGGATATTTCCATTGGCTCGATTGGAAGCGAGGAAGGATACTCCACGGTGATCGTCAGATCGGAGCGCGGGGAGAAGCTGCTGAATGCCGCACAATTTGACAGAAAGGAGATTAGTCGAGAGGAGATTGTCAAACTGGCGGCAATTAAAAAGAAGAATGCAGATAAAAATTTTGCCGGGATTGTGGCAGGGCTGCCGCAAAGGCTGGAGGCAAAGGAGAATGTGAGCGCGAAGTCTTCAACCGAGTGGCGAAATTCGGGCATTTTATCCTGAATTTTCGCTCGAAAGATCTATACCGGAATAGGGCCTAATATTCGACCATGGACTACTCATTCAAACGAGGCTTCAAGCCTGACTTAGAGCGAATATTAAAGGTATTGGAAGAGGAATTTCCCACAGAGATCAAACAAGAGGACGGCAAGCTTCTGCTCAGCTATGGAGCTCTTAAGAGCGTCTGTGTGTCAATCACCGGCAAGAAGCTAACTGTGACCACAGAGTCGCTAATCGGCGCCAGCGACGTCGTTGCCATGGATACCAACAAACGTTTTAGAAATTTTCTGGAAAAAGCCACAGGCTACACAGCCAAGCAGAGGCTGCAGATGGCCAAAAAAGAGGTGGCTAAAGAAGCTGATTGATGCTTCTTCTGGGCTATCATTTTTCTTTTAGCAATCTTTTCAGTAAATAGCCAGCTTTCCTTCCACGAACTTCTCCACCAAATCCTCTGTGCTCTCCAGCCAGAAGTCCAGAATGCTATCGACCTTCGACTCCACAGCCGCAGTAAGTGCGGTATCGCTTGAGATCTGCACGCCTCGCAGGAGCGGCTGGTTGATGGGCGAGCCGATCTTGCTGACCAGAGTCACGTAAGTCTCCTCCACCCCTTCCAGCTCTGCGATTTCCGCTGCCGCCTTATGAGCCATCACATTGTAGATCTTGCCCACGTGGCTGACCGGATTCTTTCCGGCTATGGCCTCCATGGTCATGGGCCGCATGGGAGTGATCAGGCCGCTGCCGCGATTGCCCCGCCCCGTGGCTCCGTCGTCTCCCATCTCAATGGAGGTGCCGGTAACTGTGAGGTAGATGTTCTCCCCGGCGTCGGCGCAGTTCACACCTACCTCTACCTCGTCGCCATGCTCCGCCAGGGCCTTTCTCATGACTGCCTCCTGGATGGCAGCCTTGGCCTCATCGTAATCCTCTCGCGAATCGATGAACCGGGAGACAATGGCTGTGGCTACTACGAGTGTAAGCTTGTCTCCAATGCGCACTGCCATGAGCTTGATGTCCTCGCCGGCAGCAGGCACGCTTCTCACCACCTCCTCCAGATCCAGGATGAGCTGCTCGGTCTTGCTGCGCGGTGCGTATCCTACTCCGATGGAGGTATCATTGGCACCTCTGCCGATGAGGCTACACAGCTCCGGCGCGCCTTCTTCCACGCGCGGCTCGACCAGAAATTGCTGCAAATTTTTGACGGTTTTATGAAAATGCGAAGTGGTGGCATCTTCGATGATCTCGGCCATCATCTTTGCAGATGGCCGACTGGCCCGACCGCCCACGACCACAGAAGGCGGCTTTATAATCCTGCCTCCGGCAAAACGAGGCGCGCTCCGGCCGGCGATGATGAGGACCTTGTCCACATTGTGGTGCAGAATTTGGCCGAACTCATCCAAATAATGCCTGCACAGTGAGCGGGAGATGGCCTCAGAGATGCCGTCTGCCAGGGTATCCGGGTGGCCTAGGCCTTTTCTCTCCACGACTTCGAAGGGAAGCGGATTGTGCTTAATTAAGGTGATCATAAAAACCACACGATATAATTAGCGGTTTATGATTAATACTTTTCCGAAAGGTTAAAATTTTCAGTTTTTTCGCTTCAGGCATGAATTTATAAGTGAGAAAAACGCAGGGTTTCTTTATATGAGTGAAACATCGGCCATTTCCGGTCAAGAGACCATTCAGGAGTCTTTCTTAAAGAGGATAAACGCTCTGCAGTCCGAAAACAAGAGCCTCGCCGAAGAGCTGGAAACCACCAGAATGGAGAGGGAGGAGGTAAGAGCAAAGCTCTTTGAGTCCCTCATTGCCAATAAGAAGTATCTGCGAGAGGTTGAACGGCTGAAGAAAGAGAATGTCCTTCTTAAGAGGATGCCGTTGTTCCTGGCAACGGTCGTGGAGATGGGTTCAGACTATGTCCTGCTCAGGCAACACGGCAATAATCAAGAGTTCATCACCACTGCTCCGCCGGAGCTGATGGAGATGATCCAGACCAACTCCCGTGTGGCCATAAACAATTCTCTGACCATTGTTCGCGTCCTGGATCGCTCTGTGGATGTCCGGGCTAAGGTAATGGAGCTGATAGAGGCTCCTGATGTGTCCTACGAACAGGTGGGCGGTCTGGAAAGCCAGATTCAGGAGATCAGGGAGACTGTGGAGCTGCCTCTCACCAATCCTGCAATCTTCAAGGATATCGGTATAGAGCCGCCCAGGGGCGTTCTGCTCTACGGCCTGCCGGGAACGGGCAAGACCATGCTCGCCAAGGCAGTAGCTCACGAATCCAAAGCCACTTTCATCCATATGTCCGGCTCGGAGCTGGTCCATAAGTTCATAGGAGAGGGCGCGCAGCTGGTTCGCGATATCTTCCAGATGGCGCGTGAGAAGGCCCCCAGCATCATATTCATCGATGAGATAGATGCCGTAGGAAGCATTCGAACCCATGACGGCACCACTGGAAGCGCCGAGGTCAACCGCACAATGATGCAGCTCCTGGCAGAGATGGATGGATTTAGGACCAGGGGAGACATCAAGATCATCGCAGCCACTAACCGGATCGATATTCTGGATCCTGCTCTGCTGCGGCCCGGTCGCTTTGATCGGATCATTGAGATCCCCATGCCATCTGCAGTGGGAAGACTCAAGATCCTGGAGATACATTCCCGGAAGATGAAGAAGGATGATGATGTCGATCTGATGGAGATTGTCAAAGCCACCGAGGAAGCGAGCGGCGCAGACCTCAATGCCATTGTGGTTGAGGCGGGAATGAATGCATTGCGCAAAGGTGCATCAACGGTCGGCAAGAGCGATTTCGAGGTGGCAATCAAAAAGGTTCTCGGGGATGAGATCGAAGGATCGGAAGAGGCTCTGCGGATGTTCTCTTAGGCGGCATAAAGCCGCTGTTATTTTTATATTACTCTATTTGCTGCTTTATATTGTCCCGGCAAGTCCGGAAATCTTTAAGTACTCATTTTCTATCCTAGCCTTTCATGAATCTTACAGCTATAGCAGGCATGACCGACCCGGTTCTACTGGCAAATTGGATTCAGATGGCTGTGGATTCAACTACCGGCAGACATGTTGATCTGGTCTTTATCCAGATTCTGGCAAATGCCATCAGCAGCATCGATCTGACGTCCATTGTGTTAAATATATTTTTTGTTATATTAATTGCACTTTTGACTCGCTTTGCAGCACGCATCGTAGACCGCATGCTGGTAAATTATTTTCCAACCCTAGTGAGCAAGGTGCAGATGAAGATAGACGAGACCATGCAGCTCATGATGCGCAGATTGGTTTCAGCCACCATCTATGTTATAGGCCTTATGCTCATCATCTATCAGATACCGCAGCTACAAAGTCTGGTCACAGCCATACTCGCCGGCGCCAGTATCGCAGGTCTGGCCATCGGCTTTGCCGCCAAAGACTCTCTTTCCAACTTCACCTCCAGTATCTTCATAGCGGTCTTTCAGCCCTTCCGGGTGGGTGATTCGGTGGACTTTCGGGGTGAATACGGCCAGATAGAGGATTTGACTCTGAGACATACGGTAATTCGAACTACCGACAACAAGAGAATTATTGTTCCCAATAGCATCATGAGCATGGAGCCGATCATCAACTGGTCCATCAAGCAGCCGGAGATAGTCTGGATGGTTGATTTTGACCTGGAAAAAGCTTCGGACATCGATAGAGCCAGAGAGATCATCCTCAAAGCTGCCAAGGACCACCCCATGGTGCTGAAAGATAAGCCCATCAATGTGCTGCTATTGAACTCCAGATATTCGGAGCTGACTCTCCGGCTGGAGGTTCCTGTTCCCGGAAGAAACGTTGCCAAGGTTATCGGCTGCGATATAAGAGAAGCAGTCAAAAAGGAGTTTGAGGTGGCTGGAATACCACCCGCGCCCACACCTTGATTTGATGGTCAGGAAACTGTCTTAGAAACTGTCTTAAGGAAAACTGCATAATCTGCATGCAATTCTAAGTACCTCTAATATGCCACCAGCCCATCCCACCCCTCACCCTGGAACTTGCCGAAGATGCCCACACTGTCCCCACAAACCGTCGCATTCCCCTCAAAGAGATCCCCTCGCGACGCAAGAGTCGTCCATTCCTTCCCGCACACCACAGACACACTATTGGCACCTGGAACCCTGATCCGGAACAGATAGCTCGACCCGGCCTCCAGCTTGCCTTCCAGCGGCTCGTAGAGATATGCCCCCGTCTCGCTGAACGTTTTAAAAGTGGTAGGAAAGCCGGAGCCCCCACCTGAGGTGGCATTGATGCCGTATTCCAAAACAGAGTCATACTTTCCTGGATTGTCTCTTCGCTTGGCATAAGCCTTCAAGATATAACTTCCCGCGCCGGGAAACTGGACATAAATATCATACCTCTCACCGTCTCTCTGGCAAAACGTATAGCCATCCCCAGCAGCCGTGCCGTCTGCGTACTCCAGTTTTGCCATCATCAGCACATCCTCTGGTGCAAAGATGGAAACGTTGATCTGGCTTTCAGCGTCTATCGTCCCATTCTTTTGCCCGAGCTTCAGGCCCAGGTTAAAGAAATCCGCTTCCTGATAGACCAGATTCTCAAACTCCTCTTTTGAGATAGGTTTATTAAGAAGCTGCCAGCGGGCGTCATCCGGGAAGTGGCTAAAGATAAATTGGGAAGGCGGCGTCATAAAGTAGTGATCGTCGAATTTGCGCACGTACTTTCCTTCCCCGCTCACATACCCCGCCCCCCAGGTGCAGTCCACCAGATACCAGGATCCATTTATTTTAACGGCATTCCAGGCATGATTGAATGGACCGGCGAAGTTCTTTCCTGGCGTATATCCGTACCCTTTTCCGTAGCCGCTGATCCTCACCGCCTGCAGACCAGCTTCTTTTGCCAACGAGAGGAAGAGGTCGGAATAGCCGTAGCAGACCGATTTTCTGCTTTTTAGGACATCCTCGGAATTCGTGGCCCCGGTGCCGCTACCAAAAAAGACAGCAATATTGTAGTCGATGTTCTCTGTGATCCAGCGGAATATGGCTCGGGCCTTCTCACGATCATTCTTTGCCGGCTCAATCAAATAGGCAGCCAGGCTTTCTACCGTTGCTTCGGCAGATGTTGGCGCACTTAGTGCATGGCGGTCGATTTCCTCAAAGCTGTAATTCAGGGCGGCCCCAAAATCATTGGGAGCAATTGTCGCCAATTCATTTTCTGTATCCTTATCAGGAGTGCTAGGAGTTTCTGCAACAGCCATCACAGCAAATAGCTGCGGCATTAGAAGAAATAAAATAATAATTATTCTCATCTGGTCTAAATAATCCCTTTTTCCCTGAGAGCTGCTCGCATCTCAGTTACTTCCGATTCCAGCTTTTCAAATCTCTGTTCAAGATATCCCTTCAGATCTTTTCTGGACTCATGAACCTCTTCCAGCAGGTTTTCCTGGGAATTGAGGCTCTCTCTTTGCAGATCAATCATGACATCCATCTTTCTGCCCAGATTATCATTCAAATTATTAACCGCTCCAATGAGATTATTTAGGTGGGACACAGCAGTATCCAGCCGGGAGTCTGTCTCTCCCTTATCCACAAGCTTGTAGAACTTGCCGAAATCACCCGTAGGTTCAGAATATTCGCTTTCGATAGAAGAGACTTGTATCAAATTATCATTAATATTAATAGCTTCTGCGAACCACTTCAGCTTATCCTCATTGCCTTCTGCCAGTATTTTCACTCGACGGTCATCGAGTTTCTCCACAGTTCCTTTTAATCCCAGCATTCTGGCAAAATCGGCAACTTCTGCTCGATATCCTGTCTTCTGAACACTTCCCGAGACATAAGCAGTAAGCCTTTTCATCATCTAACTGTCTTTAGCTCTTTGTATATGTCTTTAACGCTATATTCCCGAGGAAGAATAGTATTGCAGGAATTTACAGCACTATCTCCATCATGTCATGGCCCAGCGGCCACTGCTTGAGAGCCATTTCATGGGGCGGATAGAGGTGACTCAGATGCGTGAGCAGCAGCCGTTTCGCTCCCAAACGCTCCCCCAAAGCTATGGCTTCGTCTGCCGTCATGTGCTTGCTGATGGTGTAGCCGGGCGGTGTGATGGCATCCGCCAGCATCAAATCCGCATCCTTCATCAGCTCCAGGCTTTCTGCCTCAAGCTCCATCTTGGTGTCGCTGGTGATCACCACCACTTTATTGCCGTCGTCTATGCGCACGCCTACCGTCTGCGTAGGTGGGTGGTTGACTGGAAAGAGGGTGAACTGCATTCCTGCGATATCGAAGGGCTGATAGGCAACAGCGTCATGGCGAACCGGATTGAGGAAATAGAGATAGTTTAAGATATAGTCCATGGTTTGCTTGAGAGCATAAACATCCACATGGCTTTGCACCCGATGAAAATCCCCAAAGCCGGCATAGTGATCATAATGGGCATGCGTCCAGATAACGCCGTCTACACTGGCTATATCTTTCTTTAAAAGCTGCCAGCGCAGATCAGGGCTGCTGTCTACCAAAACCCTTCCATCGTCCTCGTCCGACTCGATAAGAACGGAAAACCTCATCCTGCGGCTTCTGCCTCCACGCAGAGCATCCATGCAGGCGGGACACTTGCAGCCGATCTTGGGAGTGCCGATGGCATCGCCCGTGCCCAGGAGAGTGACCTTCATGCTCTCCTCAAGGCCTTCATGATACAGCTCATGCCGTAACGCTCCGCTTGTAATCAGAGATCCGGCGCCGGAACTCTTCAATAGAAAGATCCAGATCTTCTTGGCTCAAATGTCTGCGATCCTCCAGGAGAGCATTGAGCACCGCTTCTCTAATCACCAACCGTAGGTCCGATCCCGAGTAGCCCTCCGTCGCTTCTGCGAGAGCAGCCGTATCAACATCCGCATCAATGCGGGAGATTACCTTGTCGAGTATCTTGCGCCTCATTTCCTTGTCAGGCAATGGGAAGGTCAATACTTTGTCAAACCTCCTCCAGGCCGCGTAGTCCAGAAGCTGGGGGTGGTTGGTGGCTGCCAGGAGCAAAACGCCATGCTCTACCAGGCTGATCTCATCTATGGCTTTGAGGAGCGAGTTGACGGCCCTCTTCATGGCACCGTGTTCATCTGAGGTCCTGGTTTTGGCTACAAAATCGAACTCATCAATGAGCAGTATGCAGGGAGATAGTCTCTTGGCCAGCTCAAATACCTTGTCTATATTCTTAGAAGTCTCCCCCAAATACTGGCTGGTGATCATGGAGAGGCGAACTTCCACAATGGGCAGGGAAAACCAACTGGAGAGAGCCCGGGCGGTAGAGGTTTTGCCGGTTCCCGGCGGGCCGACGAAAAGAAGTTTGCCTATTTCGTACAGCCCGATCTCTCGCAGGTATTGCCGGTTTTTCAGAGCCTTGCCCATCTTTTCTATCTCTGACTTCTGATCCTCAGTCAAAATCAGACCGGCAATTTTGTCCCTCACATCCTCAGGGGCCTTGATGTAGGCCAGCTTGAGAAGATCTTCTGCCTCCTTGGAATCCTTGCAAAGCTCCTTTATCTTGGCGTCGATCCATTCCCGGTCGGCAGAGAGAGGCTTATTGGCGCTCCTGGCCTGGGCATAGCTTACATCCATAGAATCATAGTTCTCATAGAGGTAGGCCAATGTTGGATTCGATTTAATCCTTGCCAGGTCCTTTTGATTGGCAAACCACTTGGCCGCCACATCGAATACAGTCAGCCGGAGCTGAGAACCAAATTCCTCAAAAGCCACAAAAGTGAGGTCTTTTATAACCGCTTTAACATTCTCAATGCCATAAATCTTCTGCGCATCTGCGCTGGTTACATAAATCGGCCTTTTGACGCTTCTCGTCTGCACATCGAAGTAATGCTTGCGAATATTGGGAGGCAGGTCGTCTTCAATCAAATTCTCTGTGCGGTTATAAATATCTGCAGTCAGCAGCAGCTCTGCAACATCAATAGCACCTAACTTCTCCAAGCCATTCTCTACGCCCATCTTTAAAGCTCCATGGAACTGAACTAAACTAGTGGCCAAGAAAAAGAGATAAAGCTTTCCATTCGTCAAGTCTCCCGGTTGTTGACGGCAGCCCGGTAGGCTGCCAGGAGAAAGCCGTAGAGAGTGGGACCGATAATCACACCTATGATTCCTACAACGAATATGGGGGCGGTGTACGCGAGCAATGTGACAATAGGGTGAATCCTGGAACTTTTCATGGCTAGATGAGGACGGATTACATTTTCAGGTATCACCATGAGCACTACCGTTCCGAATATCATGATTATCACGAAGCGAACTATGTCCCCCATGAACAGATAATAGAGTGCCATGGGAATGAATACGAAGGGCGGTCCCAGCATGGGGACAAGCGTAAAGATGCCCACAACAACTCCCATTAAATAGGGATAGGGCACGCCCAGCATGGAAAAGCCGATAGCAGCCAAAACGCCGCTTAACATAGATGTGGTGAAGTAGACTGTAAAAAGGGTATTATAGATGCCGCCTAGCTCCTGCAGAAAATCCAGAACAATTGCTCGCTTTTGCCTGGGAACCAGGTCAACAGCTTTGGCCAGAAACTCCTTGCCGTCAATGAGGATGTAGTAGGTGATGAACACCACTACAATCAATTGAGCAAAAAGCACGGGCAGATTGGAGGCAAATGAGGTTAGCTCTCGCTGCACAATGGGAAAGAGCCAGGTAGCAATGGTCACAGGGATGTCGCTTATCTCCTGTACGTTTTTAAGTATTATGACATTCACGTAATTATAAACCCAGACAGGAAGGGCGCTCATGGCCCATTCGTCGACCTCCGAAGTTATGGCCGCGAATTGGATGCCTGAAAGTGCTCCTGACCGTTCCAGATTGGATATCTCCACCAGGAGAACTGTAGTTATGCCGAGCAAGATGGCCAGAATAAAGATGAAGACAATCAATATGGAGAAAAAAGAGGAGATCTGTCTCTGCCGGGTCAGACGAAAGAAGGCGGCAAAAAGTGGCTTGAGGAGAAACACCATGACAATGCTCAGCAGAATAGTGGTAAGGAAGTCCTTGGTCAGGTAAACTGTGGCGAGAAAGACCAGAAAGACCAGAGAGCCTGCTGCCATATCAAAACGACGGCTAAAATCCATAACATGACTCTCCACTCATAACAGTAAAAACTTTTCCTTGTATTCGTTTCCAAATTCAGCTAATATAGATTCTGCTGCTTAAAGAATCAAATTGTCATCGATTCTTACCCCATAGTTATATTTGCGGCT
>JAQTYS010000286.1 GCA_028688175.1 Methanothrix sp.
TCTGCCTGGGACTGGATGAAGAAGTGGAAGAAGCAGCACAAGGAGGCTTTCTCTCCTGTAGATATCGGCTCCAACCTGGTGGCCGGAATCGTGGGTGCTGACTACTACCTCTACGGCCCCATAGAAAACGCCCCCATGATCTTCCCCGCTGCCGCAATGGTGGATATCATGAAGGCAGAGTCCGCAGAAGAGCTGGGACTGGAAGTTTTGGCTGAGAAGCATCCCCGGAAGACGACCCTTTAGGTCGCCTTCTATTTCTTTTTTCTTTTTTGGGGGGAAACCGGTTGCCCCGCGTTATCGTAAAAACTGTTTTTAAAGATATCAGGTTCCAGTGCCAGAGGTGCGGGTCCTGCTGCCATCATAAAAGGCCGCTTGATTTTGATGACCTCGTTCCCATGGAGCAAATAAAGGAGTTTTGGCAGAAGTCCAATCTGATCTATCTCACTGAGAAAGATGTCACCGCCATAGCTAAAGAAACGGGGAAAAAAGCGGCAGAGATAGTGGATACTCTTTTTGATTATGATGGCTGTTATGTCAAAATCAGAGATAATGGCTGCCAGTTGATCCTTGACCTGCCGGTGATGAAGAGCAAGGAGGATACAACCTGCATCTTTTACAAAGATCGCTGCAGCATCTATTCTGTGCGGCCAATTGCATGCCGGCTCTTTCCCTTCCGGGTAGAAGAGGAGACTCTAACCAATGGTGATATTCTTCTGAACATTGATTGCAATCTCACATGCCCGGGCATAGGAAAGGGAAAGAAGGTGGACAAGAGGAAGCTGGAAAAGCTAGTAGTAGATCAGTTCCTGCAAAGGACAGAGGATATTAATCCTCATGTTCAAAGGCTCAATGCTTCGGGAGCTATTTCTAAAAAGGCCAGGATATTCAGAACCCTGCCTGGAAGATAAGTTAAATTAATAGCTCAGATCTTTACATCCAATTGCCCGATTCAATCTCATTTAGATTCTCGACAAGATAGGCAGCCATCTTGACTGACAGCTTATAGCGCCTGCAGATAGCCATCACCCTGTGAAGTTCATCTCTTTCCATTGAGGCAGTATGCTGGGCAACATAAAGCATTGCCTCTTGATATCCATTCTCCAAAATGGCATCTCTTACCGTCTGCAATGTCTGCTCACCGATGTGTATGCCAGTGGACCCTATCTTCTTGATTACCTTCCATGTTTCTTCATCAAATTCCATCTCATGCCTGGTGGAAGTCAATGGCATGGCAGCATCTTGGACAAAATCCAGCGCTTTCTGGGAGACGCCCTTTAATATCAACTCAGATGCAAGCTTCTTTAATGTCTTTCCTTGCAGAATCGCTTCTGCCTCTAAAGAACGATAGGCATCAGGCGTTATTTCTATCCGGGTATATTTAATGCTGGGCATTTCGATTGGGCGCCTCTTTGCTCTTGTTTGAATCTCCACTGCTGCTTGACACGTTTATGCCTATCTTACATATTAAAAGACTGCGATTTGATATTCTTACCACATCTAGGTCATATCGATTGAATTTTTTAAAATATAAGTTAAAAATTAATAGTTTTCATATTACATGCGAATGCTAAGAGAGGCACATTCCAATTTCGATATTGGGACTCAGATGGTCTGCCTGCTGCCGGGAGATCTATGCCAACTGTCCTGTTAGAGCTGCAATCACGAATATTATTGCAGATATAAGGACCAAATAGAACCCAGCATCCTCTGATGCAATTGCTCCCTTAACATTGATATCGTGCCCAACCAGGGGCGGTTCGTTTTGTATGAAGCCTGCCATATTTATTTTCCTGTACCCAGACCATCATAATGCATGACGGTCCGATATACGAATCACATGAGAGACATTCCATTTATTTAAGCCTTTTCTAATTTTGGTCATTTTTTTTTAGAATAACTTAATCCATCGATTTCATAACTCTCATTATTTGCCCATTATAGGCAAAATGGTTATTTGTAATTTACATAAATTCATTAAATACCTTTTTTACCATTTACTCTAAAATACCATCTTAACCATGGATCTCTCCATAACGAATCGTGCAGCAAAAAGTTTATCATGGTCGGGTTCTAAAAGGAATTTGGCAAATTGGTGCAATTACCCGGAGGTGAAAATGGATGGATATTATGTCTCAGGTATACGCTATAGTGATATTTGGCATACTTGTAGTAGCTCTGCCTACTGTCCTGAACAAGTGGTCGGATAGCAGGTCCGGTGTAAGATAAAGTCATAATTGACTGCTTTCACAGTCCTGGCTTAGGCCGGGACTACTATTATCTCATTTTACATTTCGTGTTATAGTGAGGACATCTGGTGTTGGTGCAAACGTCACGCGATGCCGCAGTTACTGATAATAGAAGAGTATTAACTTTTCTTCAGCAGAAGAGCGGTTTCATCAACGACAATCCCTAGAATGCATTCCGAGCCGTCAAATACGTCTCTGGCGATCCAGGCGCATCCTACGGCAGCCGCAAAGCCGTCCAGGGGCCGCACTTCCCGGCTTAGAAGATCGGATACGCGCGGGCTAATCTTTGCGGCGGGGCTGCCAGCCAGGAATATTTCGGGATTTGGCTTGCCCAGGTCGCGACAGAGCACGAGGAGGGCATTAATCTCCATAGCCGCGAATAATGAGAGCGATTCGAGGGCCAGTCTCCTCTCATCCGGCAAACATTGCTCCAGATTTGCTCGTCCCATCTTGGAGAGAATGCCGCCGAAGTTGAACGCCTGGTTGGCCGTCATCTTCCTGGAGTCGACATCTCTTATGGCCTCTACATCCAGGGGACCTTGCATCAGTCCGGGGGCAAAGATGGGTGCATCAATGGCCCCGACGATCTTTCCCTCCAGCACGGCAAATGTCACAGTGTTAGAGCTGGCATCGCATACAATGAAGTTCTTACTCATCTCTCTAAAAACGCCATAAGCCAGGCCCACTTTTTCCGGGCTCATTCCGTGGGAGAAGACTTTCAGGCGGGGATCGACATCACTGGCGCGATGAATGCCGGGCAGAAGGATGGCAGGCCAGCTTGATACCCTGATGGCCTCAAAGACATTGGTGCCACCGCCCACATGTTGCCCGGCTCCATCTTGCTGGATAAGACCGCGATTTCGTGCATCCCGCAGTCTCACAATTCTGGTTAATCCGTCGCCCATAGAGTAGCTGAGGGCCACCAGGTCGACGATGTCGTGCCCCAAATTCAGTACAATCAGCTTTACAATCTCTTCTGCAGAAAGGCGGCTCGCCTCATGCCTCGCAATCTCCCAGCAGCGCCCCTCTGTGGTAGCAAATCTTATGGCCGTGGTTCCGTGGTCTACTCCTATGAACATTAGATCAGCCCAATGCCTGGATTCCTGGCGGACAGAGTATTTCTGCTTGGTCTTGATAAGCGTATCCTGCCCGCAAAGATCATTTATCCTGAAAGAAGTTGGATTGCCAGAGCGATCAAAAAGGGCCTATATCCTACGC
>JAQTYS010000042.1:0-6540 GCA_028688175.1 Methanothrix sp.
CGATGTCATGAAGCTCGACGTTGCCGGTGTTGGTGACCTCGTAGGTCCAGGTGACAGGATCGCCAACATTGATGTAAGGACCGGGAACTGACGGAGCGTCGTAGCCGTTGGTGTATTTCTTGATTGCAATGGACGGGGTCTGGCCGAAGTAGTGGCTGTCGTAGCTATTCGTGACCTGATCATTGTCAGGAGAAAGAGCTGTGACTGTGCCGGTGTTATCATACTGGCCGATGGTGGCGATGCCCACTGGTGCAGTGATGATCGGCGCAGTTGCGCCGTGGGCCAACGTGGGGATGGTACCGACCAACGAAGGCGTAAGACGATTATCGGTGACCTCGATATTATGCAGATCGACGTTGCCCGTATTTTTGACCTCATAGGTCCAGGTGACCGGATCGCCTACGTTGATGTAAGGACCGGGGGCATTCGGAGCGTCATAGCCATTGGTGAATTTCTTTATCTCGACAACCGGGCTTGAATCATAAGTGTATGTAACCTCAAGATGACCGGTTGCATAAGCTCGAGCAGTTCCATCATATGCACCTGTGGTTTCAATTCTGGAATTGGTTAAGGCTCTGGCCGGCAAAGTGATTTTCTCACCCGGTGTTGTGGCAATAAAGTCAGCCAGATTGGCATAATCCCTGGTCGCGGTGCCTGAGTCAGGTATATCCTCAACCCAGGGCTCATTAGGGGCGAGCACCTTTGCTTTTGTCATAGTTGCCGTATTAACAAATGTACTTGCGTCAGGCAGAGTAACCGTAATACCAACATCAGAATAGAGCGTTACAGTTATGGGCTCCGTATTTTCCCAATACGCCGTAACAGCCATATGTTGGCGAACGCCCACATCATTTTTAATGCTGATTCTTTTCAACTCGCCAAGCGTTGGATCAAACTTGTCAACAGTATGAGATCCAGACCAGGGGACAAGCTTTTCCGGGGAAATGTCACTGACTACAGTTTTGGTCTTGTCCATGGCGGTTGCCGGTGCTATCATTAAAATAACTATTAGAGTTAAGGCAAATATATTGCTGGTATTAATACAAATCCCTCCCATCAGGCTGAACATAATTTTGAGTTCGAGCCATTTATCACTCCCTTCCCTCTGAAGGGGAATATTCATAAATTATACAAATCGATGCATTTGCTTGAGGAATTACCCGGGTCATGATGACTTCATCTGATTGAATTGAGTTTAGCGTAGTTACAGATATTGGAAGAACAATATTATCTCCAGATGATGAACCAAGGAAATCCTCAAGCGATTCTAGAGCATATATCTGGAATTTATTGTCCGATTCGTTAAGGGACATTTCCTCTGATGGATTTAATAACAATGTTCTGTTTTCTCTCGAAGCAAGAACCAGGACCGTCTTATTCGGAAGCACCAAAGATAGGTTTCCCTGTACATCAACGGTTACGTTTGCAGAATTATTTCCTTGATTGGAGATTTTAAGATAGTAATTGGGATTATAACTCACACTTAATTTTCCGCTTATCAATTCACCCAGCCCAGGATCGAACCTGGGAAGGCTCGCATTATCCGACCATCCTGCATTGCTTATTGGATGATCATAGCAATAAATAAGGTCCACACCCATGCATAAACCTGAAGCAAGAAAAAAGGTTATTATTACAAAAGAGATATATCGGTAATATAATATAACTCTATCTATCCTATTTATGCACTCAGATATCATAAATCTCTCGTCTATGCAACCAGTCACAAGACATCCCTCCCATCTCAAGCGAATATATCAGAGATACTCGCACTAGCTTTTTTGCCGAATGGTTCGAATATTCTCTTCAATACCCGACTCATTCAGAGTTAAGCCGTCTTTCACAATAGGTAACCTTGTTTTACAAAAACATATATAAAACTTATCTGAATATTACTGTTGTAATTATTTATTCAAGTCGCCAATAGGACCCAACACAGTCAAATTAAAGAGCTTAGGATTAAATATCTTTAAATTGATAATAGAGATTAAATGTAACTTAATATCCTAAAGAATAAACACATTAGAACATGAACCAATCGAATGCCAATCGAAGCTGATAACAGAAGAAATAAGAAAAATTAGCACGGATTTTGCATAATCTGCTAAAAATAAGCACAATTGAATTCTATTTCACAATTATCTTCATCCTTTCTAAAGCTTGTCTGATTCGGCTTTGAGATATGGCATAAGAGAGACGGACATAATCCGCACCTCCAGGTCCAAAGGCCGATCCAGGCGTAGCTGCGATAAGAGCTTCTTTAAGCAGTTTATCTGTAAAGGCATCTCCTCCGTCCAATGCAGATACATCCGGAAATAGGTAGAAAGCTCCACCAGGAACGTTGCATGGTATTCCCAGATCCTTAAGGCCCTCTACCAGTATATCGCGACGGATCTTAAACTCCGCCACCATAGAAGCGATTTCTTCCTGCGGCCCCTGCATCGCGGCAACTCCCGCACTCTGCACAAATGTTGTGGCCTGAGATACGGAGTGAGAGAGCAGTCTTATCACCCATTTCATGGTCTCTTTGGGGCCGGTAAGGTACCCCAAACGCCATCCTGTCATGGCATAAACCTTGGAGAACCCGTTAATAGTTACGGTTCTATCCTCCATTCCTGCCATTGAGCCTATGCTGATGTGCTCGCGATCATAAATGATCTTCTCGTAGATCTCATCGGAGATGACGAACAGATTGTGATCGACAGCCAGATCGGAAATCTCCTCCAAGGCCTTGCGATCGAATACGGATCCGGTGGGATTAGAGGGAGAGTTGACGATGATGAGACGCGTCTTGGAATTGATGCTTTCTGCGATATTTTGCGGCATAAAATTGCCGTCCACCCTTCCCCAGGCAACCCGCCCTCCGGCAAAAGCTACGCAGGGCTCATAGCTCACCCAGGAGGGGCCGATGAGAAGGCATTCATCGCCTTCTGAAAGCAGCGCTTGAATTGCGGCAAATACCGCCATCTTGGCACCCGGAGTCACTACGACATCATCAGCAGTCGCATTGAGTAAATTTTCCCGGACTAGCTTTTCGGCAATGGCCTGCCGCAACTGTGGAATGCCCGCTGTAGGAGCATAGCGCGTCTCGCCCTTTCTGATAGAGCTGCAGCCCGCCTCGACAATATGCTTGGGGGTATCAAAATCAGGTTCACCCACACCCATATCTATGATGTCCTGACCGCCGGCAGCCAGCTTTTTGGCCATTGCGGAGATCTTCAAGGTGGTCGATTCTTGAATAGAGGCCATTCGGTCAGAGACCATTTCGCTAGACACCACCCATGTTCTGCAAGAGCTTGACAGCCGCCTCGACCGCCCGCTTGGCATAATCCACTCGCTTATGGGCATCCGGCCGGGACATCTTGGGACCGGTGATGCCCAGAGTCACAGGCTTATCATGCTCTAACGACAGATCCATCAGCTTTCGGGCCGCTTGCGAGACCACAATTTCATCATGGGCGGTCTCCCCCTGAATGACGCAACCGATTGTCACGACAGCATCAATATCCTCGCGACGAAGCAGCTTCTTGACCATGAAGGGCATGTCATAAACGCCAGGAACATAAATGACTGTGGCGACCTCTGCTCCCAGGAACCGGGCATGCTCCCTGCCCAAAAGCTCCATCTGATAGGTGATGTCCCTATTGAACTCCGAGACGACGAAACCAAGTCTTGCCATAAGCTCCAAACCCCGTTAAAAGTAGGCACCTTCCTTCCTTGCTTCTCTAATAAACCCATCGATTCACTTTACGATCAAAATGCATTTATCCTCGGCAATTGTCCGAGGACGAGGGTGCCCTATGAGCTTAATTTATCTTAACGGAAAGTTTGTTCCGGCGGAACAAGCTGCAGTTTCGGTCTTTGATCACGGATTTCTCTATGGAGACGGAGTCTTCGAGGGGATAAGGGCCTATGGGGGGCGCGTCTTCCGGCTTGAAGATCACGTAAGGAGGCTCTTCGACTCGGCAAAGGCCATCTTGCTCTGCGTTCCTATGAGCGAGGAGGAGATGTGCGAGGCAATCCTGGAGACGCTGAGGAAGAATAATCTGCGCGATGCTTATATCCGACCAATTGTAACCCGAGGCTTCGGCGACCTGGGCCTGGATCCCAATAAGTGCAGCCTGGCATCGGTCATCATCATTGCTGTCGAATGGGGCGCAATGTATGGAGACCTTTATGAGGTTGGACTTACGGCGATATCCGTCTCCGTGCGCAGAAATGCCCCGGACGCCGTGCCGCCCAATATCAAGAGCCTGAATTATCTGAATAATATTCTGGCAAAGATCGAGGCCAACATCAAGGGCGGCAATGAGGCAATTATCCTCGATTCACGGGGACTGCTGTCAGAAGGAAGCGGAGACAACATATTCGTCATAAAAGGAGGAAAGATCCGCACCCCCCACACGATAA
The DNA here is from genome assembly GCA_028688175.1 of Methanothrix sp. GTDB lineage: Archaea > Halobacteriota > Methanosarcinia > Methanotrichales > Methanotrichaceae > Methanothrix. The sequence continues at coordinate 4,411 of JAQTYS010000042.1, forward strand.
ACAACCTCAAAGGCATAACCAGGGAAGCAGTCATGGAGCTGGCAGAGGCTCGCGGATATGATTTAAAAGAGAGCGATCTGGGACTGTTTGACCTTTACACGGCAGACGAGGTCTTCGTTACAGGAACGGCAGCAGAGGTAGCACCCGTTACCAAGGTTGACGGCAGGGTCGTGGGCGACGGCAAGCCGGGACCGGTTACCAAGGATCTCATGGCGGCCTTCAAAGAGCTTGCCAGGACCACCGGCACAACCATATTCAAATAAGGTGAAAATTCGAGTTAGAGGGGTCTTCCCCTCATCCAGTTTTTTCGCACAAATCGGACAGTACTCTCACAAAAATGCTTCTGCGTCTTGGACCATCCAATTCAAAGAAGAGTATCCTCTGCCACACACCCATAATCAGTCTCCCCATCTCAACAGGAATTACAAGGCTATTTCCAAGCAATGTAGCCTGCAAATGAGCATGAGCATTGCCATCCCCCGTATCATGCAGGTAACCAGCGCCCCGGGGAGCAATTCTCTGCAGAAGACTTAAGATGTCATTAATCAATGCGCCATCTGCTTCATTAATAGTCAACCCCGTAGTTGTATGAAGAGAATAGACCAGCAGGATGCCATTTTCTATGCTGCTTTCTTGTAAAGTTCGCAAAACTCGATCTGTGATATCAATAACATCCACTGATTTGCAGGTTTCAATCTCGATCATAATAATATATCCTGGAAAGACGCCAATATAAGCCAATCGATTTTGAAGATCTTAAGGGGGGATCCGGGTCTATTCATCTCGAGGGGATGGATGACATAAAATTGTTAAGAAATCCCGGATCCATGAACAGCTTATCATTAATCATATATAAATTTTACTGTATAACGCTTTGAGAATGTCATGCTGAAGAATTATGTCAGGAAGCTTTGCCATCGGATTGAAAAATGTAGAAGATAAAAAAATACCATGATATAAAAAGATCAATGCTTTTTAGACAGATGCTTATTGTACTGGATATTGAAGATAGAATTCCTGAATAGATCATTTATGTATGCAAAATTCGTGGCGGCCTTCAGTAATAAAGCTGTAGAATGCCGCGAAGAGCAATTTTTCCGCAGGATCAAAAGTCATATAAAAGATATTGGTGAATGAGGAATAACGCTGAATGTGTAAGCGATTATAAGTGAAAATATGTTCCATTCATACTGCTTGTCAATTAAGTACATATAATTACATGACAAAAAGATTTCTTTTTTAAAATATGTTGCAACATTTAACACTATTATTAAGTTATATTTAAGAGCAACAATTTAATAAATAGACCACCCAATAGAAATTCAGGAGGGAAATAAAGATTATGCAAGAAACGAGGAAACAAAACATAGACACCTTAATCCTCAAAGACACGACCGCCAATCCGGCGCCTCTTGGCCTGCTTGGATTCGGACTGACAACAGTACTGCTAAATATCCACAACGCCGGATATTATGAGCTAAACTCCATGATTCTGGCCATGGGGATATTTTACGGTGGTCTTGCCCAGATTATTGCAGGAATAATGGAATGGAAGAAGAACAACACCTTTGGAACCACTGCCTTCACATCCTACGGCCTTTTCTGGCTCTCATTGGTCGCTTTGCTGTTTCTACCTCAGCTTGGACTTGCCCAGGCCACATCAAAGCCTGCCTTTGCAGCTTACTTCTTCATGTGGGGGCTCTTCACCTTTGTCATGTTCCTGGGAACACTACGCGTTAACAGAGCCCTGCAGTTCGTCTTCCTTTCGCTGACTATCCTGTTCTTCTTGCTTGCCGCAAGAGATTATCTGGGAAGCGCCGCAATAGGAACGCTGGCAGGATACGAAGGAATTATCTGCGGGCTGTCCGCTGTTTACACCGGTTTGGCCCAGGTTCTCAACGAAGTATACAAGAAAGTTGTAGCTCCACTAGGTCCAGTATAAAAGCAGAGAAACTTAGGAGATCCATTTTTTCGGATCTTCAATATTTTATTAACCAAAAAAGATAAAAAATGGATTGCTGATCTTCTAGCAATCTATGCCGTCACAGACAGCGCGATCTTTTTCAGGCACGGGATTCTCATGGAACTTAATGGTCTTCTCTGCCTCGAATGTTCCTGAGAACATCTCGT
>JAQTYS010000042.1:6640-14277 GCA_028688175.1 Methanothrix sp.
ATAAAAAATGGATTGCTGATCTTCTAGCAATCTATGCCGTCACAGACAGCGCGATCTTTTTCAGGCACGGGATTCTCATGGAACTTAATGGTCTTCTCTGCCTCGAATGTTCCTGAGAACATCTCGTGGGCTTTGATATCCTTGTAGAATATCTTGTGCATGGAAGCATCCGTTCCCCATGTGCCGTTGAAGGTATTCTTGGTCTCAAGGCCAATCAAGTGAGCCGGATTATTGCCCATGAGGGCGGAGACCCGCGCGGTGTCCCTTCCCGCATCCTTGAGCTCCTTGATGAGCTGCTCAGGAGTTATGGTATGCGTGCTCTGTGCCATGTACTGGGCATATTCCTGTGGATAGTACAATGCCAGAAGCTGCAAGTAGTCCTGGCTGGCAGGCATTGGGGGCTCCTGTGGATTGTAGGGCGTGGTTGAGACAAAGAACGTTTTTTGATCCTTTTCCATCTCATAGACAGCGAAATTCTCCTGGACCTTGGCACCTATGCCGCCATAAAACTCCTTGGAATGCAGGAACTGAGAGCCCATAAGAGGCGTGTCCTTGCTGGCATAAGTGAGCTTGGTGGCATCGTATAAATTGAGCTGAGACTCGTTTCCGCCATTTGCTGAAGAGATATTTCTCCGCAGCTTATCGGAATTCTGCGAATAAGCATTTTCCTGATCAAGCTCAAAGTCGCCGTCACCGGCCATGTTGTTGTAATACTCCAGAGCGATCTTCTTATCGACTATTGAGGTACTCATATCGATAATGCCGCTTCCGGATATCTTCTGCGCTTCACAAAACTGTTCGTACTGCACTGGAGGCACCAATGGTGGATTCGCCAATGCGCTGCAACAGCATAGCATTAAAATCGAAGCTACCGCTATTACTACTCCCTTCATACTAATTCACCCCTATACTCTATTGAGTATACGAAGAATTCATCTTGAAGGGATATAAACATATCGAAAGAAATTATCATATGGATATTCAAGAGAATGATGGTAGTGATAATAGTAAGAATGGTATCTAAAATGAAACCAAACTCTGTAAAAATAATGCCAATTGTTTCAGATTCTAACAAGAAAGAACTAAAAACATATTTGCAAAATAATTTTGACGTTTATTCGCGAAGCTATCAGGATTGAGGACAATAATAGTATTAGGAAATTAAGTTTTCAAATAAATGATATAAAATTATAATTGATAATTGATCACAGATTTTGCAGGTATTTTTCCCAGCGAAACTAATCAACACGATGCGATAAAAAGGCTGATAAAGAACATAATTCGCTCAAATAATATCTATCATTTTTTAAAAAGATTATTACCATATAAATTAATTAGTATACTAACTAGACATATTAGTTGCAAAAGAGGTATTACTGTGAATAATAGACTGTCGATATGCATTCTGCTATGCCTGGCAATACTCGGATCCGGCCAGGCGGCAGCGCAGGAAACATATGGAACGAAGGTGCAGGCAGGAGATCCAGATGTGTGGCTTTTATTGTCTACGTTTTCATTAGTTGTAGGCGTTCTCGACATAGGTCAGCAGCTTATGCCACTATCTGCATATCCTTCAGCCGCTTCAACAGGCTTTTGGTATATGGATGTAGCTGGTGGTCCGGGATCTGACATGGCTGATCCAGTTTATTTAAAACCATATCGACTCCTGCCCTTCAAACGGAAACAAACGATATAAGAATTACAGCTAATGCTGGTTTTCAGGCAGGTTCAAGGGTATCGCTCAACGATCCTGATGCAGGCAAGCCATTATCAACAATAGGGTTCAAGGCGGTTACCCCTCATGTTGCATTCCACTATATCCAGGCTGCCTCGAAAAAGCTATACATAGAATCATCTATTATAAGATAGCCATGACAGAAAATCCTCATCCTTTGCAGGAAGAATCCGCTTTATTCCCCAAATCAAACCGTCTCCTCTCCGAGAAAAGCCCCTACCTCCTCCAGCACGCCCACAATCCCGTCCACTGGTACCCCTGGAGCGAAGAAGCCTTCCAGGCCGCTGCCAGGGAGGACAAGCCCATCTTCCTATCCGTGGGCTATTCCACCTGTCACTGGTGCCATGTCATGGCCCACGAGTCGTTTGAAGATCCTGTTGTTGCCGACCTCATGAATCAGGCTTTCATCTGCATAAAGGTGGACCGAGAGGAGCGGCCAGACATTGACCAGATCTACATGAGCGTGGCCCAGGCCATGACAGGCAGAGGCGGCTGGCCCCTTACTATTATCATGACCCCGGAGAAAAAGCCCTTCTTTGCCGCCACCTACATCCCCAAGACCGGTCGCCACGGTCAGGCAGGATTGATGGAGATAATCCCCAGGATCCAGGAGCTCTGGGACAAAAACAGAAAAGAGCTTTCCGGCTCAGCCGACAAGATTCTCGATTATCTCCAGACGCAGAGACAGCCTTCCGCTAGAGGAGAGGACGCGAATTTGGATGCTGCATATCTTGCCCGTGGGTATGAGGCCCTGGCCTCCATCTACGACCCTCAAAACGGAGGGTTCGGCACTGCACCCAAGTTTCCCTCGCCGCATAACCTCTTCTTCCTGCTGCGCTACTGGCATCGGACCGGAGACGAACAAGCTCTGCAAATGGTCGAGGAGACGCTGCAGGCCATGCGCATGGGAGGGATCTATGATCATGTGGGATTCGGATTTCATCGATACTCCACGGATGGACAGTGGCAGGTTCCCCATTTCGAGAAGATGCTCTACGACCAGGCGCTGATGGCCATCGCTTACACCGAATGCTTCCAGGCTACAAGAAAAGAGGAATACGCCACTGTAGCATGCGAAATCCTGGATTATGTACTGCGGGACATGACTGACCCCCAGGGCGGCTTCTTCTCAGCAGAAGACGCGGACAGCGAGGGAGAGGAGGGCAAATTCTATCTCTGGACGGCAGAGGGACTTAAAGAGACGCTGGATAACGAGGAATTCAAACTACTGATCAGGCTCTTCGATGTGCATGAAAGCGGAAACTTCGAGAGAGAAGGAAACATCCTGCGCCTGAGATCTTCCATCAAGGATGGCGCATTTGTTCTGAAAATAAGTGAGCCGGATCTCTATGAACGGCTGGAGTTGATCAGATCTAAGCTGTTTCTTGCCAGGGAGAAGAGAGTTCATCCCTTTAAAGACGATAAGATTCTCACCGATTGGAATGGACTCATGATCGCAGCCCTGGCAAAAGCTGCCCAGGCCCTGCCTGGACCAAAAGGTGCAGAGTATGAGAGAGCGACAATCAAGGCTGCCGATTTTATCCTGAAAGAGACACGAACTGCTGATGGCAGACTGCTGCACCGCTACCGGGGAGAAGCAGGCATTGCCGCCAACCTGGACGATTATGCTTTCCTGATCTGGGGATTGCTCGATCTCTACGAGACCGTCTTTGATACCAAGTACCTGAAAGCAGCTTTGCAGCTAAACCAAATCATGATGCAGCATTTCTGGGATAAGGATCAGGGCGGACTATTCTTTTCCGCTGATGATGCAGAGGATCTTCTGCTGCGCAGAAAAGAGTATTATGATGGAGCAATTCCCTCAGGAAATTCCATTGCCATGCATAACCTTCTGCGGCTCATGCACCTCACCGGACAGACCGAGCTGGAAGAGAAGGCCTGGGATTTGGCACGCGATAACGCCCGAACATCAGGCCAGAGCTTAGGCCAAAGCATGCTGCTTTGCTCTCTGGACTATGCCCTGGGGCCGACATCTGAAATAGCTCTGCTGGGAAGTAAACAGGACGCAGTAATTATAAAGATGTTAGAGGCCATGAGAACTCGCTTTCTGCCCAACAAATCCACAATACTGGTATGCGGAAAAGAGATCAGAGAGATTGCACCGTTCACCAGGAATTTGCCGCCGGAGGAAGAAACGATTGCTGCCTATGTCTGCACTGATCATGTTTGCAGTCTTCCCACAGCCAGCCCAAATGAGATGATGAAGCAATTCGCGTAATATCTATCCATCAAGACGGAAACATAACGATCTTTAACGAGATTGCAATTGCAGCAGATAGCGAAATGCCAGGCGGCTTCGAACCGAAGGTCGATAACGATAAATACTACCAGCTAGGTGTTTAACTCCAGAGGAGATCCAAATTTCTGAGAATGAAATGGCATCCGATTCTGAAGCGCACCGTAGTCTAAGCAAATACCGTAGGGTATCCTACGCAAAAAAACCAGCAGATAAGTCTATTTTCTCACGCGCAGGTCATGCGGTGATGCTTTAATGAACAAACGAAGAGAGCATATTCCTAAAAAAGATATCATGTATACTTTAAAGGAAGATGACTCCCAATATATTGTAAATGAGAGTTACTTTTACAAGACACAACCGTACTATACCATCGTCAAGAACGAGAACGAAGGCATTAAAACCACACCCAGTAGCAGCGATGTATTGGATGCCTATATTGTTCCCATATGCCTCGAGAAGGCGAAGCTGGCCGGCATCCCGGTCTGCGACTGGATAATATCCAACCAGTACGTCTCGCTTCCTGCAATAGTCTACGGTCTAAACTACTTCTCCACGCCGTCCGACCACTTCTTGATCCGCGACCTGGAAGAAGCTAAGACGGTCGTCAAGCATGTAACCAATCATGGCAGGTACCCCTTCTGCTATCAAAAGATAAATGAAACCTCTTCCGTTGCAAAATGCGTATCCATCTTCGGCAAGACCATAAATTGCTGTGAAAAGGCGAAATCGTTGGCGGATAAAATCTACGAGGTCTTCAGGTTGCCGTTAGTGGAAGTGGTGCTGGTCAAGGATGAATCCGGCTGCCGGTTATCTTCTCTGGCTCCGGTAAAATATTCGCAATTATCCAAGGATGAAACGGAAATGTTACAGGACCTTCTGGATAAAAGGGTGAGACGCTTTGAGTAAACTAGGCATCTTCGTGAATCGACAGACGTTAAGCAGCTCTGAACAGCTCACGGCCGTGGTAAAATGCCGGGACGTGGCTGAGAGCATGGGGCACACTGCTGAGTTCATCTTTCCAGTGGACATCAAAAAGATCCCCAAACTGGACGCGCTCTTCATTCGCGCCAACACCGATCCCATGAACATCACCTATGTCGCGTCCAGGATGGCACAAATGTACGGCATACCGGTAATAGACGATCCCAGTTCCATCCAGATCTGTGCCGACAAGATCAACATGTACATGCATCTTATGAAGAAGAATGTATCCATGCCCAGGACCAGATTCCTAAAGAAGAAGGAACTGGATGAGGCCCTTGCCTCCCAGCTCTTTGAGGAGCTGGGCACGCCCCTGGTGCTGAAGGAACCATCCACATCCTTCTCTGTCCGGGTGGAGAAGGTCTCATCCGTAGACGAGCTATTGAAGATCGCCAAGAGATTCTTCAAGCTCTCAGACTGGATTGTGGTGCAGGAGTACATCGAGAGCAGGTTCGACTGGAGAGTGGGAGTCATCAACGGACAGCTACTCTATGCCTGTCGCTACATCATCCCTTCGGAGACTTTCAAGATCCAGGCTTCGGTGAACGGCCATATCGTCTACTGTGATGTGGAAAGCGTGCCTGCCGATCAGGTTCCGCCTGGGGTCATTGAGCTGGGACGCGAGGCAGGCAACGCCATTGGCAAAGGAATGTATGGTGTGGACATCAAAGAGAGCAACGGAAAACTCTACGTCATTGAGGTCAATGATAACCCTTCCCTGGATGGAGGAGAGGATGCCCATTATCCGGATATGTTCCAAAAGATCATCTCCTACCTGATGACGGGAGACGCATGCAGCTATGCCGATGAACTCTCTGAGAAAGCCTTAGGTCCGCATGGCTTTGAGGGTGAGTATGGTCTGGGAGCTGCCGCCGGCATCTCAAATCCAATTGCTCCGGAAGAAAATGCTGCCTACTCTTACAAGATAGATTTCTAGATAGAGATGATATTTCGATGGAAGATTACCTGTGTGAGGCCATAAGCCAGGCCTGTAGCAATTGCCATCTGGATGGAGGCTGCTGCTTTGAGGCGCGGCCCCCTCTGAGCCAGGAGAGAATAGACATACTGATTAAAAACGGCGTGGCAGAGAGCGCTGTAGAATTTGCCGGATACAAGAGGCTGCGCCTGAAGCAGGATGGGTTTTGCGTGCTCTTTTTGGATGGAAAATGCAGCATCCACTCCATCAAGCCCGAGACTTGCGTCGCCGGACCATTTACCTTTGATATTAAGGACAACGTCCTGCAGATATTCCTCAAGAGAGAAAACATCTGCCCGATGGTCCGATTTCTTAAAGCCAATCGAAAAGCCTACGATGGACTATTCGAGACATCTGTCGAGAAGATCATGCATCTGATAAAAAACACTCCTGCATCTGAGATGGCAGAGATCTTGAAGATAGAGGAGCCGGATACGGATCTTGTGGCCGAGATCCCGCTTTCCGATTGAGGCTATGAAGAAAGCAATGCATAAGGCGCTGGCAGCAGCGTCGCCCATCGGAACAGAGCACGAGTACTCCATAAACGATAAAAACCACCGTCCTCTGGCCATCTCTGACCGGATAATCCAACGAATCGCCGGGCAGGTAGAGCATGAGGTGCATTTTGGCGGGATACTGGTCTCAAAAGAGCTGCAAAAGCATGCTATCGAGCTGATTCCAGCCAGGCCGGGAAGCCTGAGCTTTTTGGAGAGAAATCTCTACCAGGGCCTTTGTGAGCTCTTCCGGGCCACTAATAACGAGTACGGCTTTATGGGTCTGGGAATGCATCCGCTGCTCCATTTGCATGAGACGACTTATTGGGATCATGATGAGCAGGAGTACTATCAGGCATACGACCGGCTGTTCAACATTAAGCAGCACGGCTGGCTGAATATCCAGGCTCTGCAGATCAACATTCCTTACGCTGATAAGGATGAGCTGATTGCCATGTTCAACAAGATCCGCTCGCTTATGCCTTATCTCGTAGCCGTTTCCGCCTCCTCTCCCATGGTTGAAGGAAAGCTCACCTCTTACATGGACAACAGACTGGTCTATTACCGGCAAAATCAGGCGGCCATTCCCGAGATCTGCCATAATATACTGCCGGAAAAACTGCAAAGCTTGGACGACTATGTGCAGATCAACCGTCGGATCTACAGCGAGCTTAAAAAATGCAATGCAGAGATTCTCTGCCGGGAGTGGGTCAATTCGAGGGGCGTGATTGTGCGCTTCACCAGAAGCTGCCTGGAAGTCAAAGCCATCGATGAACAGGAATGCCTGCATTCGGACATGGCATTCTCTGCTTTCTTGCTGGCCTTGCTGCGCTCTGACCTTGAGCTGGAAGATGATGAGAGCGCTCTTCTGGAGATGCTGGAGAAGGCCATGCGCTGCGGTGTAGCCGGCATGCGCCCGGAGCTTATGAAGCTGCTCGCAATGGCGGAGAAGAGCGCCACTCCTGAGGAGAAGCGATATCTGCCCTTGGTGGCAAAGCGCATTGAGCAGGGCAGCTTAGCAGAGATCATGGTGCAAAAGCTAAAGGAGACGAACGGCAGGATCAAACCGATACTCGAGCAGATGCAGTGGTGCTTAAAAGAAAACAGGCCCTATTCAGCCGAGCTGGGACGATGCGGCTAACTAACAAAAATATAATTTTTAGTTCCTATCTCGTCCAGACCGATCCGGCA
>JAQTYS010000043.1:0-10699 GCA_028688175.1 Methanothrix sp.
ATAAAAGGGTGCAATTAGAATCCAGTCTTCGTTCTCGCTAACAAGCCGGCATGACTTCTTCTCTTGCTCTACAATATTGCAGAACGGACAGCTCGAAGCACGGCTGATGGCATCCAGCTCTCTTTTGATCATGGGCGGAAGAATAGGAAGGGTGATGAGCTGGGAATGGCTGTGAGATAATGATGCTCCCGCCTCCTTGCCCCAATTCTTGAAGATGGATACATATTTCACAAGGCCATTTCTCGAGTAATGAACATAGCGATCCTTGTAGACCATGATGAGCTTTTCTGTGTGCTCCTGGCTGAAGTCTGCCGGATTTTCTCTGTGCTGCGGACTGTCTACAATCACCTCGTGAAAACCCTGCCCGGGCAAGGCAAACCATTCTGCAGTGACGGGCCCAGGGCATGGGACCATGGCCGCGAAGACATTGGGAAAGACACGCATCTCCCAGCCCGAGATTCGAGCCGGGCCATCGGATAATACCCCTTGCTTGGTGTAGACGGCATCAGATGGCGGGGTCATCTCCTCGTTTCCCGGACAAAATGGGCAAGCTGCCTCGTCTCCTGGTTTCACCTTTTCCATCTGGAAATCAGACGGCCTCTTCCCTCGTTTTGGGGAGATGATGCAGTATTCATCGAGGAAGTAATGTCTTCTTAACTCCGTCATGGTCTGCGTCCCATCCTATCCTCTTTCGTCAATCCACTTCCATATAAAGCATTGCTTTAGGACTCTTGGGAGGACCATCGAAACCGAAGGCTGCCTCCGCCAAAGCCAGGAAGCTGGGGCAGGACCTGCCTCGTAAGTGCATATGACCTGCACTTCTTCCCGCTCGTTTTCTCCTTTTTTTTGATTCCGACAAGCATATATTCGTTACGAACTTCATGGGTTTATGAGATTGGTCTATGCTGCGTTCATTCTTCTGCTGGTGTTGATGACATCAGCACAATGCCAACAGACCGCCGATGACTGGTTTGATAAAGGCCTTGTTCTCATTGGCCAGGGCAAGTATGACGAGGCCATAAAGGCATATGACGAAGCAATTAGGCTCGATCCTAAAGATGCCATCACCCAGTACAACAAAGGCATTGCTCTCGGCGCCCAAGGCAATTACGATGAGGCAATAAAGGCTTTCGATGAGGCCATACGGCTCGATCCCAACCTTTCCTATGCCTGGAGCAACAAAGGCGTTGTCCTCAATAGCCAAGGCAAGTATGATAAAGCCACCAAATGCTTCGATGAGGCCATTAGGCTTGGTCCCAACCTTGCTGAAGCCTGGTGCAGCAAAGGCGCAGCCCTGCTTGGACAGGGCAAATACGATGAGGCCATCGAGGTGTGTGACGAGGCCATCAGACTCGATTCTAATTTTACAGCCGCTTGGAGCAACAAAGGCACTGCTCTCAAGAATCTAGGCAAGTACGACGAGGCAATTAAGGCTTTAGACGAGGCCATACGGCTTGATCCCAATTTTGCCGCCGCATGGATCAACAAAGGAAATGCTCTCCGGGAACAGGGCAACTACGATGAGGCCATTCTGGCATATGAGGAGACGATCAGACTAGATCCTAGCTTTGCAGCAGCCTGGGGCAACAAAGGCGTAGCTCTCGTTGGACAGGGCAAGTACGATGAGGCCATCGAAGTGTGTGACGTGGCCATAAGACTTGATCCAAACCTTGCAGGAGCCTTGAGCAACAAAGCCGTAGCTCTCATTGGCCAGAGCAAGTACGATGAGGCCATCACGATATGTGACGAGGCCATACGGCTCGATCCAAACTCTGCCGCGGCCTGGTACATCAAAGAGCTTGCTCTTAATGCCCTCGGAAGGACCACCGAAGCAGAGGCCGCCTTCGCCAGGGCCAGGGAGCTGGGAGCAACTGGACCTGCCACGTAAGTGCACAAAACCGGTGCACCTTTCTCTCCATTCTCCTTTTTAAATCCGACAAGCATATATTCGTTACGAACTTCATGGGTTTATGAGATTGGTCTATGCTGCTTTCATTATATGACGTGGCTCTCCAGTTAAACCCCAACGATGCCATGGTATGGGGCAACAAAGGAGCTGCCCTTAAGGGACAGGGGAAGTACGAAGAAGCCATCAAAGCATTCGACAGAGCCATCGAGATTAATCCGCAAAATGCAATCGACTGGTACAACAAAGGCACAACTCTCGGCATGCAGGGCAAGTACGAGGAAGCCATCAAAGCATTCGACAGGGCCATCGAAATTAATCCGCAATTAGCACAGGCATGGGGCAACAAAGGCAATGCACTCAAAGCACAAGGCGAGTATGAAGAAGCCATCAAAGCATTCGACAGAGCTATCGAAATTAATCCACGAGATGCAATGACCTTGTATAACAAAGGCGTCGCTCTCTTTGGCCAGGGCAAGTACGACGATGCCATTGAAGCATTCGACATGGCTCTCAAGATCAATCCACTGGATGAAGATGCCTGGTGCAACAAAGGCTTCGCTCTCTTTAGCCAGGGCAATTACGATGAGGCCATAAAGGCTTTCGACGAGGCTATCAGGCTGAATCCCAACCTTGCAATGGCATGGAATAACGAAGGCCTTGCTCTTGATGCTCTCGGAAAGGCCACCGAAGCCGAGGCTGCCTTCGCCAAGGCCAGGGAACTGGGGGCAACTGGACCTGCCTCATAAGTGCATATAACTCGCACTTCGTCTCGGCCAATTTCTCTTTTTTTGATTCCGACAAGCATATATTCTGTACAACCTTCTTGGGTTTATGCGATTGGTCTATGCTGCTTTCATTCTTCTGCTGGTGTTGATGACATCAGCACAATGCCAACAGACCGCGGAAGACTGGTTAGATAAAGGCCTTGCTCTCGGTATCCAGGGCAAGTTGAATGAATCCATAACAGCTTTTGACGAAGCCATCAAGCTCGATCCCAAATATGCCGACGCATGGGGCAACAAAGGCACAGCTCTCGCTGGCCTGGGGAAGTACGATGAGGCGATCAAAGCTTGTGACGAGGCAATCAGCCTTGATCCCAACCTTGCCGCCGCCTGGTACAACAAAGGCCTTGCTCTCTATGGCCAGGGCAAGTACGATGAAGCCATTAAAGCGTGCGACGAGACAATCAAACTCGATCCCAACATTGCAATGGCTTGGAACAACAAAGGCGCAGCTCTAAATGAGAAAAACAAGTACGGTGAGGCCATCAAGGCGTGTGACGAAGCAATCAGGCTTGATCCCAGCCTTGCAATGGCCTGGAGCAACAAAGGCCGTGCTCTCGCGGGCCAGGGCAAGTACGATGAAGCTATCAAAGACTGTGATGAGGCAATCAGGCTTGATCCCAGCCTTGCAATGGCCTGGAACAACAAAGGCGCAGTTCTAAATGAGAAAAACGAGTACGATGAGGCAAACAAAGCATTTGACGAGGCCATCAGGCTCGACCCTAACCTTGCATTGGCCTGGAATAACAGAGGCATTGTTCTTGATGCTCTCGGAAAGGCCACCGAAGCCGAGGCTGCCTTCGCCAAGGCCAGGGAACTGGGGGCAACTGGACCTGCCTCATAAGTGCATATAACTCGCACTTCGTCTAGGCCAATTTCTCTTTTTTGATTCGACAAGCATATATTCGTTACGAACTTCATGGGTTTATGCGATTGGTCTATGCTGCTTTCATTCTTCTGCTGGTGTTGACGACATCAGCACAATGCCAACAGACCGCGGAAGACTGGTACAACAAAGGCACTACTCTCGGCATTCAGGGCAAGTACGATGAAGCCATCAAAGCTTTCGACGAAGCCATAAGGTTAGATCCAAACATTGCAATGGCCTGGGGCAACAAAGGCCTTGCTCTTCATAGCCAGGGCAAATACGATGAAGCCATCAAAGCATTTGATGAAGCCATTAGGCTAGATCCCAACTATGCAATTGCCTGGTACAACAAAGGTCTTGCTCTCTATGGCCAGGGCAAATACGATGAAGCCATCAAGGCTTATGAAGAGGCTATAAGGCTAGATCCCAACTTTGCAATGGCGTGGAGCGACAAAGGAGCTGCTCTCAGTAGCCAAGGTAAATACGAAGAGGCCATAAAGGCTTTCGAAGAGGCCATAAAGGCTTTCGACGAGGCCATCAGGCTCGATTCCAGCCTTGCAACGGCATGGAGCAACAAAGGTGTAGCTCTCAATGCACAAGGCAAATACGATGAGGCCATCAAAGCGTCTGAAGAAGCAATAAGGTTAGATCCGAACCTTGCAATGGCATGGAGTAACAAAGGCGCATCTCTTGGCTTTATTGGCAGATACGATGAATCGTTGGTGTGCATAGAGGAGGCCATCAAGCTGAATGCATCTTATCCTATGGCATGGTTCAACAAAGGCCTCACTCTCTTTTCTCTGGGCAGATATAACGAGTCAGTCGAGGCATATAATCGGGCGATAGAACTGGACGGCGGATTTTTCATGGCATGGAACAATAAAGCATCCCCGCTTATTGCATTGGGCAGATTTGATGAGGCACTCATTTGCACTGAAAAAGCCCTCGACCTGAATCCGAATCAGGCCGAGGCATGGAGCAATAAAGGACTGGAGATCAACGGCATGGGCAGGCCAGAGGAAGCTCTGGCATATTTTGATAAGGCGATCAAGTTGAATTCTGACTATGCCCCTGCCTGGGGAAATAAAGGCATGATTTTGGGAACTCTAAAAAGGTATGACGAAGCTTTGCAGTGCGTCAACAAAGCCCTTGAAATCAATCCAAAATATGCGGAGGCCTGGAATAACAAAGGGGCCATTTTCAATGAACTGGGCAGATTTAATGAGTCGCTTGGCGCATTTGATCAGGCATTGGTGATCAATCCTAAATACGAATTTGCCTGGCTCAACAAAGGAAATGCACTGCGCTCTTTGGGAAGGTATGAAGAAGCGATCAAAGCCTATAATCAGACCTTAACTCTAAATCCATCTCGCGCCGATACCTGGCATCTCAAAGGCTCTGTGCTTTTTTTACTGGGCAGCTATAATGAATCCCTGCAATGCTTCGATAAAGCTTTGCAGATAAACCAGAGCGATACCAATGCATGGACCTGGAAATGCAATATTCTCAATATGCTGGGCAGATGCAAAGAATCGCCTTTATGCTGCGATCGTGCTGTAGAGCTTAATGGATTTCTTTCTGAGGCATGGCTTGGCAAAGGGGCGGATCTTTTTAATTTGGGAAGATACCAAGAATCACTGGAATTGTACGAAAAAATCCTGGAAATGAATAAAAGCAACACGCTCGCCCTTGCTGGCAGAGGAAGCATTCTAATTTCATTGAATAGACCCAATGATGCTCTTGAGAGTTTTGACAAAGCCATTGAGATTAACGGCTCTGATGCAATTTCCTGGATGGGAAAGGGGACAGCCCTCCTTTCGATGGGCAGGTACAACGAATCGCTTATCTGCTTTGACAGAACAATCGAAATGGCTCCCGAACTGGTAGAGGCTTATGCTATGAAGGGCTTTGCTCTCCAGCTCATGGGCCGCGAGGAAGAAGGCATCCAATATTTGAATAAGACCTTTGAGCAAATTCCCGATTCTGCGTTGACCTTGAATCTCAAGGGCCTGAGACTTGCCCAAGCGGGCGATTACGAAGGATCGCTAAAAACTCTGGACAGAGCTATAGAGATTGGACCAGAATTCTCAGAGCCTTACAGCAGCAAAGCCATGGTTTTACGAGATCTGCAAAAATATGACGAGGCGCTAGGATATTGCGAAAAGGCTTTGCAGCTAAATCCCAACAACATGGCAGCATTGCTGGAAAAGGGCCTGATTCTCACCAACATGAGCAATTACGGTGAAGCAATTTCTTGTTTCGATGAAGTCTTGGAGATCAATGGTGATGATTCAAATGCCGTGTTGGCATGGAATGGAAAAGGATATTGCCTATTCAGCCTCAATAGGCTTGAAGAAGCACTTTCTTGCTATGATAAAGCTTCGCAGCTTGATCCAATGAACTCTGAAGCCTGGAACGGTAAAGGAGGTGTCTTCGATTCCATAGGCCTGTTTGAGGAATCCCTGCAAGCATGCAACAAGTCTCTGGATCTGGACCCGAAAAATATCATGGCTTGGAATAATAAGGGATTTGCTCTTTGTGACCTGGGAAGATTCGACGAATCAATATCCTGCTTTGATAATGCCCTTGAGCTGTCTCCAAATACAGCGATTACCTGGTTGAATAAAGGCACGGTCCTTGGCAGTATGGGCAAGCATACTGAGGCAATCCAATGCTATGAGAGGGCGCTGGAGATAAATCCAGACTATGCTTTAGCCTTAATGAATAAAGGCACATCTTTGACTGCTCTGGGAAGGTATGAGGAAGCACTTGGCGATTTTGACAAAGCTGAGGACAAAGGCTTGCAAAGTCCAGACTTGTGGTTTGATCGAGGAGTAGCTCTTGCCGGGATGAGCAAGTTCGAGGATTCTCTAATTTGCTTCGAAAAAGCTCTGGAAATGAACCCCAATGATGCGGATTCATGGGTAAGAAAAGGTTTTTTGCTGGCCGCCCTGGAAAGATACAACGATTCTCTAGAATGCTTTAGCAAAGTAATTGAACTGGATGCACAAGATGCAAGAGCCTGGTGGGGCCGGGGGAACGTCCTCTTGGAAATTGGTCGCAAGGAAGAAGGCGAAAAAGCTCTTGATAGGGCCAATGAGCTGGGATTCGATGCGAGTGCATCTGGATTCAGCTCTCATTTCTAGGAGGCTTTCTGCAAGCCATGCAGCCGGAAGAAAGGAGATGTCCGCCCTTCCTTCACCCCTATTTTAGGCTCTCCATGAAAACTCATATTATCCGGCTGCCTATGCATTCCTTGTAAATCTCCAGGGTCCTCTTCGCCGCCTTCTGCCAGGTGAACTCTTCCAGCACTCTAGCCCTGGCATTCTCTCCCCAGGATCTTAGGCGATCCAGGTCCTCCAGGGCGAGATTAATGCCCCAGGCAATATCATTGGGATCACGAGCATTGACATGAACCCCCGTGGGCCGCTCATCGCCTGGGTTTTTCACAATCTCCGCCAGACCGGATGTGCCGGAGGCGCCCACCACTGCCGCCTTGCCCATGGCCGCCGCCTCGAGAGCGACTATGCCAAAGGGCTCATAGATGCTGGGAAATACGCACAGATCCGCCAGAGCATAGGTGAGCATCTTCTCTTCGCCACCCAGAAAATCAGTGACCAGCGTGACGCAGCCAAGCCGCTTTGCCTCCGATGCCGCCCAGCTCTCCAGGCTTCCCTTGCCTACTACCAGGAGCTTAATCCTGGGATGCTTTGCCTGGACTTGAGCGATGGCCGAAAAGAGCTGCACGACCCCTTTCACACTCTCCAGTCTACCTATGAAGAGCATGATGATATCATCCGGCGCAAAGCCGTATCTCTCCTTCAACTCCGCCAAGCGCTTGGCATCTGCCCGGTCGGGATTGAAAAATGCGGCGTCCACACCATGGTAGCAGACGCGAACCTTCTCCGAGCTGACTCCCAGGCGGACCAGCTCCTGCTTCATGGCCTGTGAAACGGTAATGACCAAATCTGCAGCATCGGCGCCCTTCTTTTCCAGAGCCACGAGCTGAGGATTGGGAATATCCGTTCGACCGACCTCAAGGCCGTGAACATGATAGATCATGGGAATGCCTTCCCTCTTAACAGCCATGCCGCCCAGCAATCCGAGCCAGTCGTGCGCCACACAGAGATGGAAAGGTCCGTTCTCCATAACGCTGGCTGCACACAGCTGGTTTAGGCTGATGAGGTCCACAAGGAAACGCAGTCCTTCTCCCCAGGCGAGAGTCTGGGAAGAGAAGAATATATCAAGCCCATCCCGGATGGGAACGGGATACATCCTGAATACTTCCACCCCATTCATATCCTGATATCTCTTCAGTGTCCCATCGCCCAGTGTAAATACCGAGATACTCTCTCCCAGGGAGACCATTTCTCTGGATATTTCATCGACATACACACCCAGGCCGCCGAAGATCCTGGGCGGAAACTCGATGCTCATGTAGGCAATTCTCATTATCTTCTCACTTCCGATGCATTGCAGGACTAAGCTACCAGATTCTTGTAATACTCCAGTACCGGCTCCTTCCAGCTAAACTGCCGAGCTAATGAGAATGACTCTTCGCACAGCAGCCGGTATTTGACCTCATCATCCAGATAGGTCCAGGTGAAGTAGTCCAGAGCCAGGGCATAATCCACTACTGTCTCCTGGCGCTGCGCCTCAATGTTGTCCACAACTATTACGCCTCCCAGGCCCGGCACGCGGCGTTTGATCTTCTTTAGAGCATCGCTGTATCCTGCTGCCCGGCTGACGATGTTGGGTGTGCCTTCCCGGCCCGCTTCCAGGGCGGTAAGAAGAAAGGGCTCATATTGGGAGGGGAATATTCCGGCAACACAACCGGCCATGATCTCATCCACGCTCATTTCCAGGCCGCCGTCATTCGGACCCACCCACTGAGGATAGAGCAATGCCGCCACCATTCGTCTGCCGGAGATCAGCTCAGATTCATCCAGGCCTCGCTCCTTGATCATATTCTCCAGACGGATCTCTTCACCTACTAAAACCTCTGGCGTGAGATTAATGGGAAATCCGGCAGGCAACTTCTCCTTGTCTTTAGGACCGTGCGCGGCAATAAGGAAGCACACCACCCTTGTCTCCTCGGCATGACGCTGACCGGTCAGTCTATGCTTAAGCAGGTGGTCTTGCAGCACCAGGGCATCCAGCAGATGAATGTACCCTTTATTCTCGATCTCTATGCGAGATATGGTGAATACCGGAATCAGGTTCTCGGGTTTTACGCACTTTCCGTCGCAGTATTTGTAGAGGTTGTCGGTCAAAAATTGCTGAATCCTGGCACGGCAGCTTTCTTTCTTATCCCAGTCGATCTCCTGTGTCTCTACATCAATTCCATTGCGGATGACAATGCCTTTCAAGCGGTGAAAGAGCATGGCTTCTTTCATGGTGGAATCGCCCACGAATGTAACGGCATCGGCATAACGCGCCAGAGCCTCTAAAGTAGCAAAACCGATGGGTGTTCCAATCTCCATCTTGGAGTCGTTTTGGGCAATCTTTTGCAAGGATTTATAGCCAGCCGTGCGACCGGGAACGGTGGCGTGCAATGTGCAGACCGATCTAACTGGAACTCCCAGTTTCTTGAGCCTTGCTGCCGCATAGAAGACTCCAAACTCATGGCAATGCATGCAAACTCTAACTTTGGGCATCACCGATTTGGCAAATTCCGAGACCGCCTTGTCGGTGTACTTTTGCGTTATCTCTTCCGGAGCGCGGGCCAGACCTCTGACCAGCTCGGATATGGCATAGGAGAGATTTAGGTAGTGGTTGTACTCCGAGCCATAGTGAGCTCTCTCAAAGTTCATGGAATCAAGGCCGACCAGATCAAAGGCCTCGGTCTTGATGGCGTTATTCTGGGTCATCTCCTGATTATTCCAGCGCACCATATGGGACTGATAATAATTGGTATTGAAGAGCACATAGCCGACGGGAACGCCTTCTACCATTCTCTGCCCGGTGACGGTCTCGATGCCGGAGGCATTTAATGCTGCCAGAACGTCCTGTAGCTGTGGCCCGATCTCCAGTTTCTCAAATCCAGTGAGATCCGTGACCCTGTTTCGGCCTGCATTCCAGTCTGAACCGGAGGTAAGGTAGCAGGGACCTGCCACCAGGATATGCAGGCCGCTTTCAATATCGCCTTGTGCCACCAGGCGGGCCAGCATGGTAGCCTCTGCATCCACCACATTCCAGATGCCGCCCATTTTATTGGAGACGGGACCTGCTTCCTCTGCAGCCAGGACGATCCATCTTTCGATCATTTTTTTTATAACCTCTGATTTCCCGGTCTTCTTTGTCTTTTTTCCACCCGATCAAGAATAAGGCGAGAGCGAGGAGACAGCGATTCCCTCGTCGGTAATGTCCAGGACCCTGATGCTATTGGCGATCTTTGAGCCGCGCATCTTCATGATATATATCGACCTGATGAGTGTATTGCCGATGCGCTCACGGCTGAGCATGGTAGCCGAGTCGGCTCCGTACTCCAGGAACTGGTTAGTACCAAAAGCCGTGCCTATAGTCACCAGGGATGTGACGCCGCTGGCTCGAATGGTACCGAATAGATCGTCGGTTAAAGAGCGAACCTTGAATGGGGCCTCCACAGCCATGAAGAAGGCAGTAAGGTCGTCGATGAAGAGCCTGACGGGCTTTACCTCCTCCAGCTTTCGCTCCACCAGCTTTCTAAAGTTAATAAGAAAATCCACCGGATCGACATCGATGCTCTTTTGCAGGCGCAAAACCGGATCGGTGACATCGACAATAGCCAGCTTCCCATCGTTTTCCAGTTTGGCGAAATCCCAGCCAAAGGAGGACATCATCTCTCGTTTCAGGTAATCTGCGCTCTCGGAAGGAGTGATGATCATTCCTTTCTCACCCATCTTAATGCCGTAATTTATAAACTGACAGGCAAAGACGGTCTTGCCTGTGCCGGAAGACCCGGTGACGGTATTTACTGTCCCTTTATGAAAACCGCCATCAACCAGTTCATCGTATCCAGGTACGCCTGACTTGGACCTGGGAAATTTACTGCTCTGTAATGCCAAAACCATCTCGCTCCATCACACTGATTCATGCTGCGATTTGCAGCTACGGATACCTTTTATTTCGTGGCTATGGTAATTAGGCCTTTCGGTGAGA
>JAQTYS010000043.1:10799-14174 GCA_028688175.1 Methanothrix sp.
TGATAGCGCCTATGCAATGTCAACTGACAGCTAATTCAGGTACCATCAGCGGCTTTGATCTTGATAATTCTGCTGATTATAACAAGGCTCTCAACACCGCCCTCAATTTCTATAACCAGTGCAAATACGACGAGGCTATTAATGCCTACGATGTTGCTATCAGGCTGGACCCCGTCAGTACCCAGACCTGGCAGGCCTGGAATGGCAAAGGCGATGCACTCTATGGCCTGGGCAAATTCGATGAGGCTGTCCTGGCTTATGATAAAGCCATAGGGCTATGGCCAGATAATGCAATCCCCTGGGCTTACAAGGCTGATGCCCTGAAGGCACTGGGTCGGATCAATGACTCAGAGGCGGCCTATGCCAGGGCAAAGGAACTGGGGTTTGGCGGCTCGACCTGGAGGCCTAAAGCCATCACATTGAATGGCAGTCCTATTGCCGCACCTGAGACCACCGCAACCATGAGCATCGATGAAGGCCTGAAGCTCAACAATCAAGGCAGGTACGACGAGGCCATAAGAGCATTCGATGCAGCTATCAAGCTGGATCCCTACAATGCAGACATCTGGAAGGCCTGGAGTGGCAAAGCTGTTGCTCTGAAAGCGCTCGGCCTGACTGAAGAAGCTGAAGCGGCCAATTCTGGCGCGGAGGAGATGCGCTCTCTGCTCAACACGAGCACCAGCTCGACTGTCGACCCGGTCAACCATATTCTCGATCACAGCATGGCCAGCATTGTTGACGAATCCACCAATATTCCAATCACAAGAACCTCTAAATTCACGAATGCCGACCAAAAAGCCTACAGCTGGTTGAGCCTGGCGAATGTTGCCTCAGGCAGAGTAGAATGGTACTGGTACTCTCCGGACGGCAATCTGTACAAGACGGGCAGCGTTGAAATCCCCCCCAACCCCAATGGTGGTTATTGGCCCTCTTATAATATCTGGTATTACATTGACATTGCAGATATTCCAGTTGAACCATACCTGTCCGGCAAATGGAATGTGAACGTCTATCTGGTTGGACCCACCTATGTAACTCAATTGAATGAGCAATTTGACCTCGATAACGGCCTATTGCCCCAGAAGACCAGCCCCATTCTTGATCATTGCATGGCCAACAACGTTGACGAGGACACCCGCAAACCGATCACAAGAACTGAAAAATTCTTCCTAGCTACCGATAGCAAGATCTATTCCTGGATAAGCCTGGGCAACGTCGGACCGGCTTCCTTCTACTGGTACTGGTATTCACCGGACGGCAGCTCGTACAGAGTAGGCCCCATCGATGTACCGCCCAACCCGAGCGGTGGATACTGGCCGACTTACAATCTCTGGGCATCCATCGATGCTCGCACTCTGTACGCAGAAGCGTGGGACCTTGAGCTACCCTCAGACGAATTCCATGTGGATGTTATCCGAAACGATCGCCAGATCCTGACGGAGTATTTTACGGTAAATGAATAAAATGAATTGAAAAAGCAGAGGTTAGCATCTTGAAACAAGAGTTCCTGAAGCTGATGAAATGCCCCTATTGTGATTCCAATCTATATTCTGAGAAAATATATATAGAAAATGACGAGTTAATAGAAGGACATATAGCCTGTGAATGCAGTAAGTACCCTCTTCTAGAAGGTATCTTGATACTATCAGCTTCTCCTCTAAAGGATCGCCTAGTCCAACTTATTAAAAAGAGAAGGTCAAAGGAAGCTATAGGATTAGCATTAACAAGGTTTAGTAATATCGCAGATAATCTTTCAAAAATCGCAGGATTCACGGGCCTTGGCAGGAGAATATTCGAAACATTCTTATGGCAATTCGAAAAATTGAATGCGAAAATTTGCTACAGAAAGTTTTCGAACGGCATAAGCCGGCCTTTTTGCGATTTTCTAGGTAAAGGGGATTTTGATAATTATTTAAAAGATCGCTTCTCCGCAGAATCTCTGTGGTCTTTATATCCGTTTATTCAGGTGCTGAATGGGCATAGTGGAAGGCTTCTGGACCTATCATGCGGAGCAGGCCATTCCTCGTTTATCCTCTCTACGAATATCAAACCAGAGGAGCTATTTTGTGCTGATTATAGTTTTCGAAACTTGTTTTTAGCCAAGAAGTATGTTGTAAGGGATGCTGCCTTTTTATGTATAGATGCAAATTATCCTTTGCCATTTCTAGACGGCATATTTGACTGCATTCTCATGCTTGATGCTTTTCACAGCATCCAATCTCGCGCATCTTTGGCCAGAGAGATGGAGCGGGTGATTTCACCGCAAGGCCTTCTTCTCCTCCTTCACGAACATAGCTCCCTGTATCGCGACTTCGCTTATGGGCATACATTGCCGCCTCTAGGTTGGTCTCGTTTATTTAAACGACTGCCTGTCAAGGTGCTACCTGAAAAATCAGTTGTCGAGGACTTTATTTTGAAAGATAAGCTCGATTTGGGCAGAAATTACTCAGCAACAAATTTGAACAACTCAATGGCATTAACTATCTTAGGCAGCAGGGATTCATCGGTCTTTAGGATCTATAAAAATTCTTGGAGTAGTATTCTAACTAATAAATACAACTTAACCATTAATCCAATTTACAGCATTGAATACGAATCGGATTATATACTCTTGGAGAGAAACTTTCCTAGTGATTATTTCCGGCGAGAATATCCTCTAACTGAGAAATATCTCCCAGAAAAGTGCATAATAGGCTCAAACCTTGCTAGGGCTATAAAAGGAAGACGTTTAGAAATAGATTATTCAAATGCTTCGGAAAAAGATTTACATGATATCGAGCGACTAATGAAAAACTTCGTAATTATAAGTGTACCTAGCAACTATTGCGGCCCAACATCTTCGAAATGACACTCAAATGACAGAAGACGGACCTTATGTCAGGGGAGATTTCCTGGCCCCTAATTCATACATGGCTACAAATGAGAATGTTTAAATTGATCCATGATAATATCTTTTGCTGCTTTATCATATCAAGAGATAATGACTCATACCGCCATGCAACTGCTAATGCAAATCCAAAGGTTAACTGATTATGAGTTCCAAAGCAATACGCAAGGTTTCCCGTTCTGATAGCGCACCAGTTATAATCATTTGTCCGGCTGAAGGCTGGATACCAATAGACCTGAAAGAGCTTTGGGACTACAGAGAGCTCCTCTTAACCTTTATCAGTCGCGATATCAAGGTTAGATATAAGCAGACTGCTCTTGGTGCGGCATGGGCGGTGATGCAGCCCCTGTTTATGATGGTAGTATTCACCCTGGCCTTCGGAAGACTGGCCAAAATCCCATCAGATGGTATGCCGTATCCCCTATTCAGTTATGTCGCTCTGCTCCATGGATGCTCTTTTCAGAGGGAATAGTCCGTTCGACAAGAAG
>JAQTYS010000287.1 GCA_028688175.1 Methanothrix sp.
ATTCCTACGGCTATCGTCTTAGGCAGCAAAATAGAGAACTTGAGAAAAGGTGCCCTGGGCGGGCACACGGGAACAGAGATCAGATCGGAGTAAGCGTCTTTACCAGGTCGCCGGGTGAGACGATGCCCCACATAGCCCCTTGCTCGGTGACCACCAACTGGCTGGCGGCTGTCCGGCCCAGCATCTTGATGGCCTCGTAGATGGGCTCCTCAGAGTCGATGGTCAAAAAGCTGCGGTTCATGATCTCCCTGGCTTCCTGATTGGTCCTGCCGTCCGCCACGGCGCGAGTGATGTCTGCCAGATTGATCAATCCCGGTGAACTGTCGTCCACCAGAGCCTCGGAGACGCCGTTGTGCACCAGTATGCGCGATGCCTCCTGCAAAGAGGATGTGGGCGGTATGTGTATGGCGCGCCGGGCAATTCCTTTAACGGCTACCTTGGGCACGGATATCATCTCCTCGATATGGAAGATGAGGCGGCTCATGGTGTCGTCCCTGCCGGTGACAGTTCCCCTGATGTAGAGCTTGTTTACTGGAGTAGGCCCTACCTCAATTCCGTCTCCCACATTGAATTCTCGGATGTTGCCGATGATGCGCACCACGCCGTCGCATAGCTGCGAGTGCATGACCTTGTTGAAGATGATCTCGCTGGCAGTTGTCCCTTCCATCATCACGCCATTGCGGATTACAGGAACGGTCACGACATCTCCCGTAGCTTCAATATTGAGCGCCTCGAAGGCTGAGCCCGTAGCTCTGTAACCTCCCTTGGGGCCGGGCACGCCCTCTACCAGGTTGAGTGCTTTGAGGGATTGCATCTGATTTCGAATGGTGCCGGGATTTCGATCTATCAGCTCGGCAATCTCCTCGCCCTTCACTGCTCGCCCTTCAACACGATGAATGTTGATCAATGCGGTTAAGATGTCTCTTTGAACAGGTGTCAAATCCATAATTCGATCGACATTGTTCATGATTAATGTCCTATATAGATTTATTGATTGAAACGCCACCTGAATAATTTGGTTTAACTTGAATCGGATTTTGAACGCTTCATGGCAGGGCAATTTTGCTTAAAATGGATATTAAAACGCCTTATTTTCTCATAGGACATACTTTGCTCTTTTTGTAGGGAAAAGCGCTCATCCGCTGCCAGATTTTTTTGATTGGCTCATCGAATATGCTGCCCCAGGACTGTGGATAGCAGGAACAGGGATAAACCTCTCCGGCAGGCGTTATGTGCATCCAGCTGCTGGCGGCAAAGCAGCCGAAGCGCCGGTAGGCCTCAGGAACGGAAAATATGCGGGGCGCTCCAGTGTCGCATGCCCGCTTCACAAAGTCATTTAAAAGGGCGTGATCGCCGGGCAGAAGGGAGATATTCTGTTTCTCCGACCAGCGGCCTGTCGAGACCACCTCAAAGAAGGTCAGCTCATGCGCACCCATGCGGCGAGCCAAATCATGAAACCTTTGCAGATGAGACATATTCTCCCGGCGCAAGACCACATAAAGATCCACCAGCAGGCCTGCTGCCAGAGCATTTTCGATGGCTTGCATGGCCTCAGAGAAGACTCCCAATCGGCCGCGCATGGCATCATGTTCTGCCTCGATGGGACTGTCCAAGCTGACGTTGACGGCATATAGGCCTGCTTCCTTCAGCTTATGCGCCAGCGGGGCTTTAAAGCCAGCCCCGGAGGTGAAGAGGGTGGAGATGGCCCGGTCATCCACTGATGCCACCAGCTCCGGCAGTTCCCGGTAGAGGGCCGGCTCTCCCCCGTCGAATATGACCAGTGTGGTTCCCATGTCAAGAATCTGGCTGATGATGTCTTTGACTGTCTGGGGAGCAAGGCTTAGCTTATTTCCGGAATTGGGCAGAGCGCAGTGGGCGCAGCGATTGGGGCACTCTTCTGTGATGGAGATGGTCACCTGGTCTGGGGTGCGCCTGCCCAGCAGCGCCCGCAGCCGGCTGTCAGCCAACCGGGAAAAGGCCTGGCTGGGGATGGGCGGGATCCAGGTAGAGAGGCAGAGCTTCTCACGGTCTGCACAGGCTGCAATTTGCCCGTCAAACATTTGCAGGGCGGACTTGATGAGAGGCAGATGGGCCAGAGGGCCCTGGGCATCGACCGACACCTTTGTCCCCTGTGCCTGGCCCTTCGACACCCTGGCCTCGGCTTTGAGCAGCAGGCTATCATAAAGCGGGTAAGATTTGCGGCAGATTTCTGTTCTTTCTTTTCCTTCTCCTCCTTCGTCTCCTGCCCTGGCCCGGATCATCTAGTAGACATCCTGAGGATCAAAGACCTTCTCGCTTACAATATTGCCGTCTAAAGTGCGATAGAAGCATGATCTGTAACCCGTATGGCATGCTCCGCCCTCCTGCTCGATTAACAGGAGAACAGCATCCTCGTCGCAGTCTATTCTGATCTCCAGCACTCGCTGAAAATGCCCGGAGGATTCGCCCTTCAGCCAGAGCTTCTTTCGCGAACGGGACCAGTAGTGGGCCTTGCCAGTCTCGCGGGTCTTGGCCAGCGCCTCATCATTCATGTAGGCCAGCATGAGAACCTCTCTCGTCTTGGCGTCCTGGGCAATAGCCGGTATCAACCTGTCTGTCATCGAGGGGAATAATAGTGATATAACCTATAAGGGCCTTGCTGCTTTGAGGAAACAGGTAGGACAGATATGAAATGCATTAGTTGCAAAGGCCGTGGGCTGTGTGGGCGGCCCGTCTGCCCCATATTGCGTCGGCTGGAGGAGACGGCGGCCCTGCCTCGCATTGGCAAGAGCCTGGAGGGCATGTCGCCGCCCGAGGTCTTCGTGGGCAGGCACGGCTATCCGCTGGTGAGGGCCGGACCCATGCTTCCCGCCGGCGGCATCTCAGACGGGCTCACAAAGCCGCCTAGTCTGGCCATGGACATCGGCGAGATCATAGCCGCGCGCTCGGCCATGGTCCGCTCCGAGAGCAAGATAGTAGTAAAAGAGGCAGAGGCTCCGGGAAGGCTGCTGGAAGCCATACAGCAGATAGCTCTGTCTTCGTCTCCCGTAGGCACAGAGGTCACCTTTTGCCGGCCACCTCAGGGCCGTCTGCAGTTTGATGGTGTTCTCTCTCCCTCCGGGCCCTCGGGCGAAATGCTGGGAATGCAGATCACCACCAATCCGCTCATTCCCAGGAAGGTGGACCAGATGGTTGAGGACAGGGACGCGGGCGCAGCCGCAGCTGTGGGTGAGCTTTATGCCGGCGGAATCGGTACGGATCACATTTCCCGCATGCTATCCCTGGGCCTTTTGGGCAGGAAGAGAAAGCTAGTTCCGACGCGCTGGTCGATCACCGCCTCAGACGACATGATCGGAAAACTGCTCAAGGAGACGGTCATGGACTGCAGCCATGTCAATGACTACTACCTCTTCTCAGGCGAAGACCTGGGAAATC
>JAQTYS010000288.1 GCA_028688175.1 Methanothrix sp.
TCATGGGTATGCGCGTCAGAAAATCGCAGTGCCACTCCACTAGTCTACTTAAGCCTGTACCTTCAGATCCAATTACCAATCCTAAGGGCATCGTGAAATCTGCCTGAAAATAGACTTGGGACGCGTAGGCACTAGCACCAGCTATCCATAATCCTCGTTCTTTCAACGCTTCAATTGTGCGAACAAGATTCGTCACCTGTACTATTTTCACATACTCTAGGGCCCCAGCGGCTACCTTGGCCACCGTGGCATTTACTCCCACCGAACGTCGTTTCGGCAAAATAATGCCATCTACACCAGCGGCTTCAGCTGACCGAAGTAATGAGCCTAGGTTCTGGGGATCCTGCCAGTGATCGAGTAGGATAACAAGAGGCACTTTACTCTTCCCTAGACTCTCCATCAGTAGGTCAAACTCAGTGTAGGAGAAGGGTTCCACCAAGGCAACGACGCCTTGATGATTCTGACCCTGAGTTAATTCATCCAGTTCACCTGTATTCACATACTCAACGGGAATCCCTGCCTGCAAAGCCCTTTGTTTAATTGTATGCAAGACGTCAGTTGACTTAGTCCTGTTCTGGGCTTGTCTGGGCAGAACAATTTTGTGAATAACCCGACCAGCTCCGATCGCTTCTAGAACTGGATTGCGTCCGAAAATCAACCTTTCCACAGGGTTAGATACCCCTTTCCTTCCGCCGCTATCAATTGGCATAGATTCACTATAGTTCTCCACTCTGTAGGATCTGCTGCAGTCTTTGCGTTTGGCCGGTAATAAACAGGAAACCAACCAAGGCCTCCAAACCAGTACTCTGTCTATATTTCAGTGGCGAAGTGCTTTTCGGCAGTGTACCTTGCCTACAATTACGACCCCTTCGCACAATCTCCATTTCCTCCGCACTTAACCCCGAAAGGAGTGTCTGTAGAAAGTCGGCCTGGCGACTTGCATTGACCTTGGATACCGTGGCCCGATGCAATTGGTTCATCTTCATTGGGTGCTTTTCCACTAACCAACTGCGCACATACAGTTCATATACCGCATCGCCCACATAGGCCAATACCGACGGTGACAGCTGTTTGGCCTCATGTACACTCATCTGGGGAAAAAGCTCTTTCAGTTCATCTTCCATCGACTACCCTCTTTCGTATCCTCAACGATGATCCCTAGCTTTGCTAGTTCGTCACGAATGAGATCCGAAAGGCGCCAGTTCTTCTCTTGCCGTAGTTGCTCCCGCACGGCCAAGAGTAGCTCCACCAATTCTGCAGAAAGGCCACTATCAATCATAGGTTGCGAGTCCGTTGAGACCACACCTAATATTCCCTCTGCCACTTCAGCTAGGAAGGCATACGCCCCGGCTGCGGCTTCCTCGGTACAATCCGGTCCATTAGCATAGCGCACAACATCAAAACAAACCGCCATAGCCCGGGCCGTATTGAAATCATCATCCATAGCTTCGGTAAAGGCTTCCTGGGCCCAAGGCAGGGGCTCCTTTGCCTCTTCGCCGCCATACCTAGACGCCAACCGCTGGTAGGTCTCAGAGAGTCGCTGCCAACCTTTCTTTGCTTCCTCGATTTTCTCTTCGTTAAACTCCAAAGGACTCCGGTAATGCGTAGATAATATGTAAAACCGGAGAAGCTCCCTATGATACTTGGCTAACAACGTTGATACGGTTAAGAAAATCCCTAGGGATTTGGACATTTTCTCATCGTTAACTGTTACAAGACCGTTATGCAACCAGTACCGAGCAAAGGTGCATCCGGTATGGGACTCGGATTGGGCGATTTCGTTCTCGTGATGGGGAAAAACTAGATCCATACCACCACCGTGGAAATCAAAACCAGCACCTAGGTATTTCAAAGACATGGCGGAACATTCAATGTGCCATCCGGGACGGCCATATCCCCATGGACTGTCCCACCCAGGCTCATCCGGGCTAGATTTTTTCCAGAGGGCAAAGTCCAGGGGATTCCGCTTGTCTGCACTGACGTCGATCCGGGCACCACTTTCTAATTCATCTAACTGCTGCTTCGAAAGCTTGCCATATTCACTAAAAGCTGGCACGTGGAAATATACATCGCCATCAACAACATAAGCAAAGCCCTGCTCGATTAGGTGCTCTACCATTGCAACTATCGCATCAATATGCTGACTCACCTTAGGGTAGTGATCGGCAGGTGCTACCCCTAAAGCTTCCATTGCATCTAGATAATCCTGAATATACTTGCTGGAAAGCTCACCGGTGGATATACCTAATTGTGCGGAACGAGCGATAATCTTATCGTCCACATCAGTGAAGTTTTGGACATAAACCACCTTATATCCTTTTTTCCTCAGGTACTTCCGAATAACATCCCAGACTACGCTTGGACGGGCATGTCCAATATGAGTCTCGTCATAGGGTGTTACCCCACAAACATATATGCTGACCTGTCCCTCATCCCGAGGCATAAAATCTTCTTTTGATCGGGTAAGTGTATTATAGACCCGCAGGCCCATTTAAGTCATTCCCCTCTACGAAGCGTCCGCACTTCGGCCACTTTGCGCTTTTTCAATTTCCGTAATTTTCTCCTCTAGACTATCAATCCGCCGTTGCATACAACGCAACATCTTTTCCACTGGGTCCGGTAGGTTATCGTGGTCTAGGTCCACCCCTTGTACCCGCCGTCCATCCTGAATGACCACTCTTCCGGGAACACCAACAACAGTACTGTTAGGCGGTACCTCTCTTAAGACAACGGCCCCTGCCCCAATTTTAGCATTTTCACCGACACTAAAAGACCCCAATACCTTAGCTCCCGCCGAAATCATCACGTTATTACCAATGGTAGGATGCCTTTTCCCCTTCTCTTTTCCGGTCCCGCCTAGGGTCACACCCTGATACAGGGTCACGTTATCTCCGATCTCCGCTGTTTCCCCAACCACAACACCCATACCGTGGTCAATGAAGAATCCTTTACCGATAACTGCTCCAGGATGAATCTCAATCCCTGTAAAGAACCGGGTTAACTGGGATATAATCCGAGCCACTAGAAAAAGACGCCTGGTATAAAAGAAGTGAGCGATACGGTGCCAAAAGATGGCATGTAAACCGGGGTAACACAAAAGTACCTCAAGCAAGCTCCTTGCCGCCGGGTCTCGTTCAAATACCGCTTTAATATCCGCCTTGAATGTAGCAAACATCCGGGGCCCCCTCACTCCATGTTACAGGTAATCTAAGGCTCAAATAGATAGATCTTTGCTTAATTATACAGATAAGGCTTCTTTGGTGTCAACCGAGGGCTTGCCTATCTATTGCATCCATAACTAAGCAGTCAAGATCTCCGCCAACTTCCGATAAGCACTAGCCCCCTCTACCCGCTTAGCATAAATCATAATCGGTTGGCCTGCTTGGGCT
>JAQTYS010000044.1 GCA_028688175.1 Methanothrix sp.
GCCAAATAGGACCTTATGAGATGAAACAAATGAAATCTGCTATAATTATAATAATAGCTTTGACAATAGCTTCGATCGGATTGATCTCTGCCGCATCGGATGAGGAGATTTTGCAGTTTTCCAGGGGCGTTCTGGCCAACGAATATTATGAGAGGACGGCCAGCATAGATGGAGAGAACCTGTCTATTCAAGGCAACCTCAGTGAGTTTAGTGACGGCAGTGTGAGTACCATTGGATACGAATTACAGAATATGGCAGCAAGTGCAAAAAAGATCGTCGATGAGTATCCCGATAGATTCCATCAATTGGACTTTAAGCTATTCGATTTTACTGGTAAGAAGATCGTAGGAATAATGCGCATATTCGCTTAAACGTATATTCGCCTTAGATCCCACTTTTTTCCACACATTTCATTGAATGTCAATCAGGAGCAATCCGTATATACTTTGCCAGGTCTCACAATAAATTTGAATGGAAGATGAGAGCCGCCTTTCCCTTGTTGCAGAAATGATCCGCGATCATATCTCCCTGGACGGAATCGACCGATATCTGGCCGAGACTGGGGTGCAAAGCTGCGATTTCGTGCCCGTGCAGCCCCGCGAATTCTCAGGGGAGATCTTCGCAGTGGATGGCTCCAATGCCTCCATCTGCAACTGGTCGACGGCCAATGTGAACCTGATCCGGGCGGGCTATGCCGTCTACCAGGGACGAGTCTGGAGACGCACAGTCATCACCTTTGACGATGTATTTCTGGCTGACTCCCAGCAATGCAAAAATATGTTCGATCCCTTTCTGAGAGAGTTCTTCGGCCTGAATGGGGTTGATCTCAAGGAATCGGACCTGGATCGCCTCTCCAGCTACTATCGGGAGCTGCAGGAGTATGTGGTAGGGCAATTAAAATCCTTAACTAAAATTATTGTACCTCTCGTAGCTTCCTGCAAAATCAGTAAATAGATCAATGTACATTGGAGAACTTGAATGATAGAACCAAGCAGAATATCATCTATGTCAGATCGTATTAAACCATATTTTAGAATGGTTGAAGCAGATAGCTATTGTGAATATACAGGAATCTCCCGAGAAGATTTTAGGCCTATCAATGGAATCGCAAATTTTGAGAGCAGTACTTATGCAGTAGATGGCAGCAACGTACTAGCCTTTACATTTGGCAAAGATATAACACTTAATTATATAAGATCAGGCTATGTGGCCTATAATGGGAGCCAGTGGCAAAAAACGGCAATTACGTATGATGATCTATTTTTGGCGAACCCATCTAATTATGTTGAGTGTTTTGAAGAATATTTAAGTAAGAAATTAAATATAAACTTCAATGTGAAAAGATTCGAGCTAAAGGAGACCGAACTTGATAGGATATCTTCTTATTTTAGGGACCTTCAAGAATATATTGCTCTTCGATTTGCCCTAAGGAGAGCAAAAGAAAACGACGTTATCTTGTATGATGGTGGTTTTTCAGTCTGGGAGAATAGCAGGCATTTGGGTGAAGCCCTTGATGGCGTTTTCCGACTAGCAGAAGACAAGCATGTAGATATCATCGGGGTGAGCAAATCTACAGAGATATCCTGGAGCGATGAATTAGAAAGATCATCCCTTATAAGGAATACAGGATACATTGGAAGCTCATTTCTGCCGGATTCATCTTGGTATATCAATATTACAAATAACCGGAAAATAAAAGGCTTGTCAAAATCATGGAAAGGGAAAGGAGAGACATTTGTGGCCAAATTTAATTGCGGCTCGGACTTTGCATTTAAAGTAGATATTCCCAGATATGCCGCTGGCAATGTGGATGCTGTTCTAAGCAAGATTGCTAAGTACTCAGGCTCAGCAGAATGCTTAGGTTACCCTCATGCATTATTTAGGGCTCATCGGGAAATAAGGATAAATGATCAAGAAAAAACATTAGTATCAAGGTTATTATTTAACGAGCTAAGTAAGAGTGGCGTTACTGAGCTCCAAATTCGTAGAATGTTGATCGATTTCCATAATATTCTAGAAATGAAAACGGGAGGCATATTATGAACACATCTAAACCATTGAAGGATCTTACCCCAGATAATGATGTAGAGAGAGATGACAATTTGGGCTCAGAGAAGGTGATTGATACTAATGCTACCGTTTTTAATCGGGTAATTTCCAAAAACGTGCATGAATATCATTTCATAATTCCAAACGATAAAAGAGTCGAGCTAGGGCAGATATTCTCAATAGAAGATGATGAAATAACGTTTCTTGCGAGGGTTACCGATATTCAACATGATTCCAATTATGCTGGCAAATGGGATACAACATTAAAGGGAACGGAATTTTATGACAAGGATCAATATTTTAACAAAATCATATCAGAATCATTTGGCTGTGTTGTATCAGATGAAAAAACTGGCAAGAAAAAGATCAAGAAATCAAAAACCATTCCTAAGAAATTCTCTGAAGTTAAAGATCCAAATAAAGAAGATCTCAAGTTTATTGCAGACGAGATGGGTGACATTGAGGTAGGATACCTTAGGAATGGCAGTCGAAAAGTGAAAGATGTCCCCGTCGCCTTAGATAGCAAAGTCATGGATCACCACATGGGTGTCTTTGCCACCACAGGAATGGGCAAGTCGAATTTTATGAAAGTCTTTGCCGCCTCTTGCATTAAGAATTCTGCTTTAGGAAATGCAAAATTCGGACTGCTAATTGTTGACCCTCACGGTGAATATCTGCATGCACTACGCAGAATTAAGAATTATAGTGATGGACTTGTCTGTTATACCACGGAACATAAAGTGCCAAATGGAGTAATAAAACTCACCATATCCAAAGAAGATTTGAAGCCAGAGGACGTAAGAGTTTTGCTTCCAAATCTGCCTGACGCTCAGAAAGAGATTCTAGATGCATTGAATTGGCTGGTTGAAGATCCAGATTGGCTCGGCAAAGGTGACGGATGGATAGATAATCTCTTAGATGGATATGGGGAGAAGAACCTCAGAGAACGAAAATATAATCAAAAAGCAATAGACGCGTTGATAAGGAAGATAAGAAACTTAATCAATGGGAAAAAGTCTTGGTTAGATGTTCATTCCAGCATATCAGGGATAATCAAGAGATTAAGCGAGAATAAAGTCGTCTTAATAGATATGCCTATGACGAGTGAATGGGATGAGCTATTTCTTTTATCTATCCTCTCAAAAGGAATTCTTGACCGATACAAAGAATATGCTTCGGACAATAAACGAAAAAGCTGCTTGATAACTATAGAAGAGGCTCAAAGAGTTCTAGGCGGAGGGGATGGTAGTATCGCCAGGTTTGAAACCATAGCTCGCGAGGGCCGCAAATTCGGTGTAGGTCTTTGTGCCATAACACAACAGCCCAAGCTAATTGATAAACAACTACTTTCTCAGTTTAATACCTTGGTAGTTATGGGACTGGCAGATAGAAATGATAGAGATCGGTTGGAAGAATCGGCAAAGCAAGATCTCAAGTCGATGGATGTGGAAATCCAGACCCTCGAGAAGGGTGAGGCCATAATTAGCACACTAAATGTCCCATTTCCAATACCAACTGTAATTCACTTATATGAGGAATATATAGATCGACTTAACTTGGAGAAAGCTCCGCAAAAGAGTTTAGTAGAGGACCTGGATTCTAGCTTCGAGCCGGATGATTTAAATTAGGCAAATGGTGCGGAAATGAAAATAATCCATGTGGCAGATACTCATCTTGGCTTCTCAGCATATAACCGAGTTGATAGCAAAGGGAGGAACCTAAGAGAAGAGATAATTTATAAGAACTTCAAAGTATTGATTGAGAGAATCAAAAAGGAACGCCCTGATGCAGTAGTACATGCTGGCGATGTATTTCATCATGTCAGACCTAGAATTAAACCTTTGCTGGTATTTAAGAGAGGTTTAGATGAACTTCAAGATAAGGGAATTCCGGTGATAATTATTAGCGGAAATCACGATAGTCCCAAGAGCCAGGCCACAACGAGCCCGTTCACCTTATTTGAGGGCATGAAAGATGTTTTTATAGCTCATAAATACCGTTATGAGATGTTTGATGTGGGTGATAGTCATTTTCATTGCATACCATTTTGCCAGAACGTTGAAGACTATAAGAAGAAATTTGACGAAATTTGTCGCTCTGAGAATGACGTCCTCGTAATGCATGGCCTTATGGAGTCCATTCGCGATAAGCGCCTAAATACAGTGGGGGAACATGAACTAAGTGAGAGCTTCCTTCGAAAAGATTTTAGTTATATCGCATTGGGTCACTATCATGGACAAGCGCAAATCACCAGCAATGCCTGGTATAGTGGGTCTATTGAGTATTTTAAATTTGGTGATATATATGATAAGAAAAAGGGAATGCTTTCAGTAGATTTGAACCAGGACCCGATAAACCCCAAGCCCATATGCCTCGATGAGATAACTCGCATGAAGCAGTATTCCATCCAATGCGACCGACTGTCAGCTGAAGAGATAATAGATGAATTGCAGTCCAAATGCGATAACGGAGATATTAAAGACAATATTGTCCGAGTTAGACTTGATAATATTTTAAAATCGACTTTTAGAAACCTCAATAGTACAAAGATAAATAAATTTAGGTCAGAAGCATTATATTTCGAATTATTTCCGAAATATTTGGGAGAATCAGTTGTAAAAACCGGGGAGACCATTGATCACAACATGCTACCAGATGAGTTCGAGAAATTCATATCAGATGAAATCCAGAGAGAAAGAGTGCCGAAGACCATCCAGGTGGATGTGACTAACTACGGCAAGGACCTGATACGTAAGATAACACAACTACATAACACAGAGGGACTGGATGCATCTAGTTAGCCTAAGCATACGCAACTTCAAGAAATATCGCTGTGCAGATCTGGAATTTCCAAATGGACTCATTGGGATAGTTGGAGGTAACGGTGCAGGTAAAAGCACTATAGTGGAGGCAATCGCCTGGGCTTTATACGGCAGCAAAACGTCCAACATCAAGCGTGAGCTAATCAAGAACACATACGCGAAAGAAAACGAATCTGTACAAGTTAAGCTCAGAGTAAATATAAACAGCCAAGATTATATAATACATCGTGTGATGAAAGGAAAGAGTCTTATCCCCGAAGCCAAATTATTCTCTGGAAATAGGCCTATAGCAGTTGGATCCAGAGAAGTAGATCATAAGATCGAGGAGATCTTAAACATCGGCTTCGAAGATTTTATGAAAACGTTTTACGCAAAGCAGAAAGATTTAGATAATCTTCTCAAAGAAGGTGGCATTGGAAAGAGAGAATATCTCTTGAATCTGTTGAATCTTGATTATGTTAGAGAAAAAGCCAATGAAAAGATAAAATTGGATCAAAGTAGCCTCAATGAGCAAAATAGTCGAA
The DNA here is from genome assembly GCA_028688175.1 of Methanothrix sp. GTDB lineage: Archaea > Halobacteriota > Methanosarcinia > Methanotrichales > Methanotrichaceae > Methanothrix. The sequence continues at coordinate 5,396 of JAQTYS010000044.1, forward strand.
TAAATGGTGCTTTGGAACAAATTGGAAATGTTGATCAGAATATTGAAGAGATCCACAGAAAAAGGAATTCGGCTCAATCTGATCTCTCAGCATATAAGGAAAAAGAGAACGAACTTGTCTCCATGGTCAAAGAAAGGAGACTTGTCCTAGATCGAGAGATCGAAAAGAAAAGATCTCACGACCTGCTGAATGAGAGAATTACGGGTCTCGAATTGCAGATCTTTGAAAAAAATGCAGCAATTGATGCAGAAGAAAGGAGACTTAATGAAATAGAGCGGTCAAAAGCCACTTTTGTTGAGTTGGAGCCCAAGCTACTGAGGATCAAAGCCGTAAGATCCAGGCTGGATTCATTAGAGCCTATAAAGAAAGAGTACAATTTGCTCTCACAAAAAAAATACAATATTTCTGCAATAATTGATGGATTGCGTCGAGTCCTTAGAGACATTCAACAGAAACACGACTTGCTTCTGCAAGATCAATCAGTCTTTGAAGAGATCAAACCATTGGAGGCCGAGTATCAAGAAATTTCGGGGCAGTATTCTAAGCTGGAAACTGCCAGAGAAAAGAACTCTGAACTGCAGTCATGCCTCAATGAAGAAAAAGTTCGACTTGAATCTATTGAAAATAATATAGTACGAGTTGACTCAGCAAAAAGCGTTCTTCTTAATATGAAAAGCCGTCTGACAGATGTAGAGCCCATTAAAGAGAACTTCAGGGAATTGCAGAGCCAATTTGAGGAAGCTTCCAGACAGAAAGAACTACAAGCAAGACTAGATGGTCTCAAAACACAGAGAAAAACTATCCTATTGAATAAAGAGCAGTTTTCGAGTCAAATTGAACTGTTAAATCAGAAGGCTTCAGCGCTCGGAGACTTAGATGCAAGAGAAGCACAAATTAGAAATCAAGATGTAGAGCTAGATAAACTGAATTCAGAGCTACTATCCAAAATAACCGATTTGAAGAGCGATCTAAAGGTCTACGAAGCCAAAAGGATGGAGGTTAGAAAGGGCATCTTGAAGCTTCGCGATTTGGGGCCGGAAAGCGTTTGCCCGACGTGTGAACGAGGATTAGGCGATCAGCACGTGCATTTAGTAAAGAAATATGAGATCGCACAAAGCGAAGCGGAGAGGCAAACAGAATTTAAGCAAAATGAAATTAATTCCAATACGGAGAAGATCAAAGGAGTTGTATCGGCAAGAAGTAGATATAAAAAGGCCTTTGATGAAGTGATAATCCTCAAGAGACAGAAGGCAGAGTTATCAGCTGAATGTCGAAGCTTAGAGTCCCAAACCGCTGAAAACGATTATCAGCTTAAAAGGATAAATCTGGATATTGAAGCATTAGGTCCGGTCAAATTTGACCAAGAACACTTCGTGAAAATCCAGAATGCTTTGAGCGAAATAATCCCTCGCCTCCAGGAATATAAATTATTGGAGTCAAAGGTGCAAGAGCTGCCCCTAATAGAAAAGGAGCTTGATGCCCTAAAGAAAGAACAAACAGAGCTGATAGAAAAAATTCAAGACCTTCATGAAAAGATGGAAGCTCTGGGATTCAACGAATACAATTTCCTGCAGAATAGGATGCGATTACAGCAACTAAAATCTGAACATGAACGATTTTCATGGATTTCAGAGAAAATAAAGGAAATTCCAATTCTAGAAGAGAGCCAAAAAAACAAAGGTGAAGAAGTCGAAAACCTGGAACTGGAAAAGGCGATATTAGAGAATGCAATCAAGAGTCTTGGTTTCAATCCGCAGGAAGACGAGGATTTGAGAGAAGAGAAAAAGAGATTATTGAGTGTGGAAGATGAGGCACAAAAGATTGCGCTGAAGGTAGCATCAGAGGCCGAAGTAAGGATCCGGCTGCAAGATTCAAAGAATGCCTATAGTGAACTGGGATTCAATCTGGCCAATGAAAAAAATAACCTCATTGCCATCGAATACGTAGAGGAGAATCACTTCGCCGCCAAATTGGATCTAGAACAGGGAGAAGCCCTCCTAGAAAATTTAAAAAAGAATCTCTCAGACACAGAAGTTTGCCTGGGTATCCTGAATGCAGAGCTGGAGAGACATCTCATGGATGCCCAAAGAAAGAAGGATTATGAACGCAAACTCTCGGAAATTAGCCACAGCCTCCAAGTAGTCGATACTACAAGAAGCTTGATAAACAGGTTCATGGATTACATCTTAATTAAGATAAGGGACGAGATTTCCCAAATCGCTAGCGGTATCCTAAAAGATATAACGGGAAAATATGATACTCTGAGCATAGACGACAATTTTAATATAACGGTAGAGGACGATGGCAAACCCTATCCGATGTCTAGGTACTCTGGCGGAGAAATAGACATGATTGCAGTATCTATCCGGATAGCTATAAGCGAATATTTAATGACTTTCGGTAAGGATCGGCAGGGGTGCTCATTCTTGATATTAGATGAAATTTTTGGAAGCCAGGACGTTGAGCACAGGGATAACATGATAGATATGCTTCGACAACTTCAAGAGAGATTCCCGCAAATAATTGTAATCAGCCATATTAGCGATGTTCATGGACAATTTGACCATACTATACTTGTTGGTGAAGATGAAACTAAGTGCAGCTATGTGGAAGTGAGCTAGCTCAGTCTGAATCCCAACAGCCTGGCCAGCCGAATGGTGTTTCAAATCCCGGCGGGGAAGAGATTTTATGCAGGGTTAATGCCGAGGACGATTTGGAAGCGGCCCGCAAGGTGGTTTCCGAGCGACAGGTAAACCATGGCATTCTGCTGGCCGCTCGGGAGAGGCTTGTGGAGGAAGCGCAGAGGAAAGAGGAGCTGGAGAAAAAAGCCGCTCTGGTAGGCCGCAGGCTGGAGGTGGTGGAGGTGACCCGATCTTTGGTCAACAGCTTCATGGACCAGGTCCTGATCAGGGTCAAGAACGACATCGCCCGATCCGCCGGAGAGATCCTGGAGGAGGTCTCCGGCAAGTACAGCCTGCTCAAGATCGATGATGACTTCAATATCCAGGTCGAGGACGGGGGCGAATGGTATCCCATCTCCCGCTACTCTGGCGGAGAGATCGACATGATCGCCGTATCCGTGCGGGTGGCCATCAGCGAGTATCTGATGCGCTTTGGGCCAGATGGAGAGAGCTACTCCTTCCTTATCTTGGACGAAGTATTTGGCAGCCAGGACCAGGAGCACAGAGAGAAGATGATCCAGATGCTGCGTAGTCTTGAAGAGCGTTTTCCCCAGATCATCGCCATCAGCCACATCAGCGATGTGCAGGGGCAGTTCGACAACACCATCCTGGTGGTGGAGGACGAGCTGGGAAATAGCAAGGTGGAGGCGATTTAGTTTTTTTTGTTAAATTAAAAAATATAAACAATCTCTCACATGCTCTGCTATTCTTTGCAAGGCCCATTCATTCATGCGAGAGTGAATCGGGCATGCCAGGCCGGATGCCAGTCCAACAATCTACTCCTCCGGATAAAGCAGTATCCTTCCCTCAGGGTATTTCACGTCCATGCGCTCCAGGTATTCTTTATAGATCTGCTCCGGGTCCAGTTCCGCGTCAGGATAAAACAACTTTGCGAAATAGGCGACACCTACGATGCTGTCCAGTCCATAAAACTGGCTTCCGCTGACTACATAGACTCTCCCGTTTTTCACCGCTGATATGGCGGAGGCTCCGGGACGGCTAAGTATCTCATTTCTCATCTTTTCCAGCATTATGTTGTCCTGGCTCGGTCCCTTTTCCCATCCGATATTATCTGTGGACTGCAGGCTTACAATGACATCCGGATTCATCTTGGTCACCCACTCCCATTCAACTTTGGGCGACATCTCTGCTATGTCTTCGCAGATATTGACCCCACCGGCAAATTTAGTCTGGTTGTAGATGGCTGACCCTCTGCCGATAGACGGCAATGCACCCAGGCCAGATCCCTTATTCCATATCTCCACATAGACCTTGGGCGGTGTCTTTCCCCGGATGGCATCTTCGATCTTGTCCTTGTATCCATCGTACCACTCAAGATATTCTTCTGCCTCTTTTTGCCTGTCCAGCAGGATTCCAAGCTTTGTGATCTCCTCGTTCATGGTCTCCGGGCGGGAGAGCTTGAAGCCAACCACAGTGATATTCTCAAAAGACTCCAGAGCTTTCGCCACAGGCTGCGCACCATATTGCTTATCCGCTTCTGGATATGTTATAAGAAGTATATCGGGCACAATCGAATCGCCCTTCATGGCAATCTTGCCGATCATCTCGTAATCAGGGCTGCTCCATTTGCCGATGGTGGGCTTTTTCTTGATCTCCTTTGGCATTTCGCTCTTTTTCGCTTCATCTTCATCAACTGCAACGACCTTGTCAACAGCCTTGAGCATGCTCACAACTTCATTGGCATTTGTATTGATCGGGATTATTCTCTGGATCGGCATGACTATGGTCACATTGCGACCTGCTGAATCGGTTATATTCAGTGGGTAATTTATCTCCTCCCCCAAAACTGGAATGTGCATCATTACGATGCATAAAATGACTGCTATGCAGCTCCAACACGTTTTCCTTGGCATTGATCATTCCCTCTAAATTGCTTGTTTTCGGAAGGCTTATCGAGGCATTGGTTTATAATATTTTCGGCAATTTTTAACAAAAATTATTAAATATCGTTATATCTATTTTACTAAAAATGTATAAATTATCTGAAATTAGTCTACTAAATAATACTCCAAATGTATTTAAATCATAAATAAATCACTGATTTCAAGATTTCGTACGCGCCAAAGTAGTCATCTGTGACACAGACGCAACATAATCGATCCGACCCCATGTGTTAAAACGAAATATGCGGTTTTTTGAGGCAGTAAGCACAAAGGATACACAAAGACGGTTTGATAAAGAGTATCGGTTCAAATAGCGAAAATGGTTAAAATGTATGCATTGGTCTAACTGCTAGGAGGCCATAAGAAAATGGATAAAAGTTCCTCTCTTCAGAATAGTCCCGCCCCGGTTTACGCCACTCTTGACGAATGGATCAAACAGGATGCCATTCCATTCTCCCTCGATTCGGCTCCCTCCCTTGACGCCTGCGTGGATAGGCTCATAGCCTCTCTTGACCCCTCGCTTAAGTTGCTGGGCCTGGGAGAAGCACTGCATGGTGGCGAGGACATTCTAATGCTGCGTAACCTGCTCTTCTCGCGCCTGGTGGAGAAGCACGGCTACAGCGCCATTGCCGTGGAGAGCAGCTTTCCGCGAGCGCGCGCTGTGAACGAGTACGTGGCGGGTCGCGGCCCGGCATCGTATGACGCCCTGCAGGAGGCGGGATTTAGCCACGGTTTTGGCCGGCTCAAAGCCAACCGAGAGCTTGTGGAGTGGATGAGAGCCTACAACGCCGATGGGGCACACCGCATCAAGCTCCGGTTCTACGGCTTCGACAGTCCCACAGAGATGATGTACAGCGATAGTCCGCGACAAATACTATATTTCCTTCTTGATTACCTGGCCTCGATCGACTGCCCCGGCGACCAGGAGCAACGATTGCGCATCGACCGGCTTCTCGGCCAGGACTCCGACTGGGAAAATCCCGCGGCAACGATGGACCCTGAGAAGTCGATAGGTCTCTCGCCAGCAGCCAAAGCCTTGCGCATTGAGGTAGAAGATTTAATTGCACAGCTGCAAGTGCGCCGTCCCGAGCTGGTGGCCAAGAGCGGGAAGAATCGCTATTTAGAAGCCATGCAGTATGCAACGCTCGGGCGGCAGCTACTGAACTATCACGCCGCTCTGGCGCAAAAATCGGATCCTGGAGAAAGGATTGTCCAATGTCTTGGCCTGCGTGATGCCATGATGGCGGATAACCTGGCGTATGTGGTCTCTCAAGAGTGCAGCCAGGGAAGGGTGTTGGCTTTTGCTCATAACAGCCATCTTCAGCGCGGAAAAGCAGAGTGGCAGCTGGGCAGCAACCAATTGGCCTGGTGGCCTGCGGGAGCGCACCTCTCTCTGATCTTCGGCCCGAGCTATGTGGTCATCGGAACGGCAGTGGGCGTCTCCCATGCTAACGGCATTGGCCAGCCACAAGACGGCACTCTTGAGGCCCGTCTGACCGGTACTACGGGACCGGGAAGGTTCATTCCCACCTACAACGGCCAGGGGCTTTCCGCTTCTGAAATCGCGGCTCTTCCAGAACGCTCTGCAAGCACACTGAACTCGACCTACTTCGCACTGACTCCTCAGAGCTTCACCGATTTCGATTGGCTGGCGGTCTTGAACTCATCGGAATATACCCGAGGCGGGCCAGAGCTGGTGCAGCGAGGTAAATAAAACAATACTAACATCATCCCAAAGCGTATCCCAGCAGCCTGGTCAACCGGATGGCATCCCAGTCCAGGTAACGCACCATGCGGGCCATGAGACGGCTGGGCCGGTCGATATCTCCGTGCTCTTCTATGGCTTTTATGAGCCTTGGCTTTCCGGCCAGATAGCCCACCAGCTCATCCAATTCGGCATTGCTCATTTTGCCCAGCATGCGATTGACTCTCATGCCGATCTCCAGCTCCCGGCCCAGGGCTGCCCTCCAGAGCCGGTCATACTCCATGAGCCGCAAAGCTGAGCCGTCACCTTCCAATGCCGCGGCAGCCGCCACGCCTCCGGCAATCTTGGCAGCCACCAATCCCGGATAGATTCCTCCGCCGGAAGTTGGCTTGACCTGGCCTGCCGCGTCGCCCACCGCCAGCAGGCCCGCGACGGCGGTGACGCCAGCCGGGCCGAGGGGCAGGCCGCCTACATTCAGGGCTACAGGCGAGCCCTGCAGCCTCTTCTTGATCACATTTGTTTTCAAGAAAGAGCGCAGATGCTCGCACCCTCGATCGCGGGCGCACAGTCCAATACGCGCCGAGCCTTCATCCAGGGGAATCACCCAGCCGAAAAGCCCGGGCGCAACACCCAGATGAACCTCTACCTTTTCGGGATCTTCTACTGCAAATGGCACCTGAACCTGTGCCCCGGAGAGGATTATCTGAGGCGGCGCAATGCCGGCCCGGCGGGCGAGAAGGGCGGAGACGCCCTCCGCAGATATGACAATCTTCGCCTTGATCTCCTCGCCTCCGGCTAGGGAGAGGATACTGCTCTCTTTTTCCCGGCTTATCTGTCGCACAGATGTGCATAGACGAAGATTTGCGCCCTTTGCCAACGCCCCGCGCAGCAGCGCCTGGTCAAAGAGCCTCCGGTCAACGACCCAGGCCTTGGGAACTGTGGCTTTGAAGTCCAGGCGCGCTCCACTAGGCGAGAAGACCGTCGCGCCTCTCATGGCGTGCAGGACGTGGGAGCCGGGGGAAAGCTCCGACTCTGCCATTGCCTCCTGGCCCAGAAGACCGGCGCACTGCACCGGCCATCCTGCCCCAGCATGCTCCTCAAGCAAAATTGTGTCGGCTCCGGCTTTTGCGGCATACTTGGCAGCCATAGAACCGGCCGGACCGGCGCCAATGACCGCTACATCGAATATGTCCATCATCTGAATTGAGAAAAAATGTTAAAAATCACTGCCTTTCTACTCGCCTACTGCTCTGATGACCCAATTCACCTTGATCGTCTCATTATCAATATTGAAATCCGCCGGAATCAGCTCACCATTCATGCTATTGAATTGATAGGAGTTTCCTGATCCATTCTCCAACTCTACCCCTATCCTCATTGTGCTTCGATCGTAGAAGATGATGTAAAAGACGCCTGTCAAGGGAAGAGCGGGAATATCAATTGCTATGAGACCTGGCGCAGGCAAAGTGAAGTACGCATTCTGTGTATCTGCAAGTCGGTAAAGCAGGTTAAGTTTTTCATCTCTGACCTCAATAAGGAAATTGCTCGGCGAGGGGACGGATAAAGTTGTTTCATTAAAGCCATTCCAGCCCAGCACTCGTATCTGCTTCAGTTTCCAGTCGGCCTTCGGCGCTGTGAATTTAACTGCTTCACCAACACTGAATGCATCGATCCCCCAATCCTGGCCGGCAGAATACAGTGTCAGATTCATATTAGTAATATTGGTGCCGCTATCCTGCTTAAGGACTGTCGTAGTTTGATTAGCATTACTTTGAGCCAAACCCATGCCCATTAGATTTAATAAACAGAATGCACAAGCCAATAAAATCATCTTTTTCATGCTATCACCTGAATAAGGGAATTAAATTGGATCTTTATATAGATGATGCTGATTATGCAGCTTGCGATAATGATTGAATAATAATTCAGTCGTTCTTCATTGAGCGGAAAGGTACATATGGTCATGATGTCCAGAGGCTAAAACTACGAAGTTCATATGATCTATATGATGGAAAAAAATAATGGAAACTATATTTGATTTAAGGAATGTTTCTTACTCCTATGTAGGAAAGATCGACGCTCTTAAGGATGTAACCCTGAAGATAAAGCGCGGTGAGCAGGTCACCATTATAGGCTCCAATGGATGTGGAAAGTCGACGTTGTTGGCCATTTTGGATGGACTGGTTTATCCCAGCTCCGGCGAATTCTATGCCTTTGATAATTTAATATGCGAAGAAATCTTTGATGCCATCAAAGAAAATGAATTCCGGTCTTATTTCCGGACAAAGGTGGGATTCGTATTTCAAAACTCGGATGTTCAGCTCTTCT
>JAQTYS010000045.1 GCA_028688175.1 Methanothrix sp.
ATTGAATGCTTCGAACAGCCAGGCAAATCGCTGCGAGTGGGCGAAATGCTGGAAAAACAAAAACAATTGTACTACGATATGGGGCTGAATCCGCCTACCTCGTTATGAGTGGGCGGGAATATAGGATTGATCCTGGCCATAAACCTGGCATGAGTTGCTGTCATTGTGAGGATCTGGAAGAAAGGCGACTAAGACGGGTTTGCTGCCTGCTGAACTTAAAGCGATGATTATGATGAGGATAATATGCCTCTTGTGAACAGCCACTTGTCTCTTCGCGGCTTCGCGTGAAACCTAATCCTATTGGATCTTGCCCGATGCAGCGAAGTTAAAAAAACAGTGGCTGATCTCAGCTATTTCTGATTCTTCAGTTGGATCATCGTCCCCACAATTTCGTCATTCTCTGAACAGTTGACTGCGAAATTCAATCGGTCGGGATAAATGGAGAATAGAACCTGCGGGATATGGGCGTTGCAGTCATCCAATGCCATCTGCAGCTCGCGATACTCTCGATTGCTGATCAGAAGCTGATCGCGATAGGCTTCCTCCTGTTCGAGCGTCTCCAGCGGGCTCTTCTCGTCAATCATGCTGTCTGCAACCAGATCACACTGCCACTGCAATACAAGAGCTCGGTTCTCCCAGTAATATGTATCCGGCGGGATCAAATCCTGTAATATCAACAGATCCTCCAGGGGCACAAGCCACTGCATACCCTGCACTTCCTCCGGCAAATCTCCTTCGATGCTTATCAGCGAAGAGACATTGCCCGATGTCAGATTCAGGTCGCCCATGTCAAACGATATCTTAACCGGCGAACTATGCATGGCTTTGAGGGCGAAATAGAGCCGGCCGGGATTGAGTATTTCTACTGCCTTCTCATAAATTATATCGTCTTCCATATCACTCTATTTGATGCAACTGATATATGCGTATGGCGCACCGGAGCTAGGACCCTGATAAGTGCAGTCTGCTCTTTGTGCCGGGCTTCTGCTCAATGTTCTTGCTTTCAGCATCTTTAACTCTTCCGAAAAATTTATATTACTGAAGTTTGATCAGTATTAAAAATACTAAACTGTATTGTATTGTGCAAATCTGGAGAAATAAAGATGAATAACCGAATATTTGCAGGGGCGCTAATCTCCCTCGCCGTCCTATTTCTGGGGGCGGCACTGGTGCAGGGAGCAGAGAGCGGTATCGCCATAACCAACGCCAATTTTGCGGCTCCAAGTCCCGAGAAAGAGAACCTGGATGAAGAATGGGTGGAGATATCCAATCTGGGGACTGCGGATGTGAGCCTCGCCGGCTGGACGCTGGAGGACGCACAGAATCACACCTACAAGTTCCCGGATTTTAGCCTGAAGGCCGGAGGCATCGCCAAGATTCGCACGGGAGCAGGAAATGACACATCTGTTGATCTCTTCTGGAACCGCAGCTCTTCCATCTGGAACAATGATGGCGATGTGGCTACCTTGAAGGATGCTTCCGGCAGTATTATCTCGCATTATCCTGAGGAGGAAAAGGCAGCTTAATATCAGTTTTCTTTTTTTGCATCAATTTTTTGCGGGATCTTCCTTTTTACACCTGCCTTAATATCATCAAATCGTAACTCGCTGTATTTTATCCAGTCGTGGCCGGTGAGCGCAAGTGAGAAATGCCATTTCAGCCCTATTATTATGCGGTGTATTTGAGATGAATCTTGAAGAGATGTCGGATATATTGAAGTCCTCCTTAGGAATTCGCGACAATATCGTGGGCGTAAGACTGTTTAAGAGCGAAGCGGAAATTCCCAAGGATCTCGAATCAGTGGAGAGGCCTTTCCACTACTGCTCCATGATCCAGGGAGCGAGGAATGAGGGAAAGAGCTTCCTAGCCCGGGCCGACTATCACGCCTGCAAAGGAGGTGCCTCGGGCCTGGGGCTGGTTCAGTGCCCGGAGAACATTGCTTCCGGAACTTTGTACTTTGACAAGCTGCATAAGTGCGAGACCAAGGATGTAGGCAGCAGCATCGCCGCCAATATGCCGCGCCTTCTTCCCGGCAGCACAGTTGCCACTTACGTAGCTCCTCTGGACAAGATGGTCATGAATCCGGATGTGGTGATATTTGTAGGCAATCCGCTTAGCGCCCGTAGAATTGTGCAGGCGGTCAGGTTCAAAGAGGGAGGAAGGGCCAGCTTCAACACCGCAGGAATCCAGTCCTTCTGCGTCGACGCGACCGCTTCGCCCTACCTCAAAGGAGAGGTGAACGTCTCTTTTGGCTGTGATGGATCAGCGAAAAACTCCGGCCTGGAGGATGAGGCTGTCGTGGTGGGCATTCCCTTCGCGATGATGGAAGACATCTGCACCGTTCTCAAGACGCATTACGAGGGCTGGGATAAGTTCATGAGAAGCTGAAGAGGGAACTGATCATGTTTGAAAGGATCTTGATCGCGACCGACGGCTCCAAACACAGCGAGCGGGCCGCAGAAGCGGGAATAGAGATGGCCAAGCTTTACGGCTCAGCCGTTACAGCTCTTTTTGTGGTGGATATCGGCAAGGAGTATGGCCCACTGGGGGATCTGGTCTCAAAGGTTGCCGACGACCTGGTTGCAGGCATAAGACGCAATTTGCAGGAACAGGGCGATAAGGCCACAAAAAGGGTAGAAGTGATGGCAGAGATGGCTGGCATTGCCGTAACCCGAAAGACGGTGGAAGGCTATCCAGCCGAAGACATCATCCGTGTCGCCAAAGAAGGCGATATGAACCTCATCGTCATGGGTGGAATAGGAGCCACTGGCCTGGAAGGTTTCCTCCTGGGCAGTGTAGCCGATAAGGTGGTCCGCAGTAGCCATATTCCTGTTCTTGTGGTGAGAAAAGAGTAGACGCCGTCGGGCACATCATCCCAAGATCAGATAATCGTCAGGAGGGCTTGCTTGGCACTCTCCACTTGAGGAGCACTCCATCGTCCAGCCGCTGCACGCTGCTCAGGATCAGCCTGGGAAAGTGCTCTTTAAATCCCGGCCCGTCTACCAGGGTGGGTGCCTTCTCTCCGCCGATGATCATCGCACCCATATAGACATAAAGCTCATCCACCAGGCCGAGATTGAGAAGCGACCCGTTGAGCGTAGCTCCTCCTTCCACCATGAGACGCTTAACGCCCCGATCGAAAAGCTGGGAGAACAGCTCTGCAAGATCGACCCTCTCTTTTCCGCATACTATTATCTCAGACCTGGTAGAGGAAAGTCCATCCAGTCGTTCCTGTGGTGCAGAGCTGGTGACGGCAACGATGCATCCCGGTCCCAATACCTTTGCCGAAAGAGGCGTTCTTGCCAGGCTATCGGCAATAATGCGAAGCGGTTCCTCCTGCCGTCCTTTCTTCAGTCTAACCTGGCGAGAGCTTTGCGACTTCACTCTCAGGCTGGGATCGTCTGCCAGCACCGTTCCCACCCCTACCATGATAGCGTCGCTCTCCGCTCGGAGAAGATCGACTCTGGCCTTATCTTCCTGACCGGAGATTCTCACCTGGCAGCGCTCAAAGGAGCTGATCTTGCCGTCTGCGCTCATGGCGCTATTGATGAATACGAAGGGCCTGGTCATAATATCGCCGCCTTTTGTCTAGCGTGCCTTGGCAAGAGTTAGGCAAAAAGGAGCTAAATAGATTGCCTGCCTAATTTTCGGGATATGCCAAAAGCACGAGAGATCCTGCTGCAGGGAACCATAATCTATGGCGATGATTTCACACCACTGGATGGCTATATCTGCATTCGGGGCGGCATCATCCGGGAGTTTGGCTCAGAGCATGTGGATGCCGACTATGAGGGCATCGTCTGCCCGCGCTTCGTGAATGCACATGTCCACGTGGGCGACTCTGCCTTCAAGGATCCGCCCTTTTTGCCGCTTTCCAAGCTGGTGGGTCCAGATGGATTAAAGGCACGAAATCTGGCTCAAATGCCGCATGCCGTTCTGCTGGAAGGTATGAGAAGAAGCCTGCAACTGATGGCTGCGTCTGGCACCTGTGCGTTTGCTGATTTCAGGGAAGGCGGAGCAGAGGGTGTGAGCATGCTGCAAGAGGCTGTGCTCGGTCTGCCCCTAATTGCCAGAGTCCTGGGACGGCCTGGTACAGGCCAGATAAATATCCCGGATAGTTGCTGGGGCCTGGGAATAAGCAGCACTCGGGACCATGATCCTGATCATATTCGAGCGACAGTGGCGGCAGCCAGACAAAGGAGCATGGCGGTGGGCGTGCACGCCGGCGAAGCCGGCAACGATGATATTGGCGCAGCTCTTGCCCTCCATCCGGATTTCCTGGTGCATATGAATAGGGCAGAAGAGGCGGATCTGAGGGATGTGGCCCAGGCCGGCATTCCCATCGTCGTCTGTCCCAGGTCAAATCTGGTTACCGGTGTGGGTCTGCCCAATGTGAAAAGAATGTTAGAGCTGGGCATCACCATTGCCGTGGGAACGGATAACGTTATGATGAACTCGCCAGACGTCTTCGAGGAGATGCATTTTATCAGTAAGGCTCTGCTGCATGACGATAGACAGGTATTTAAGATGTGCACGCTAAATGGTGCTAAAATGACTGGGCTTGATCAGAGGCTGGGGTCCATTCGAGAAGGAAAAGAGGCGAAAGTTATGGTAATTGATAAAAAATCAGATAATATGTGGGGAGCAATGGCGCCTCTTTCCAGCATTGTGAGAAGGGCAGTACGATCTGACATAATAGCTATCTTTTAGAGGTAAATCATGTTTAAGAAGATTCTTGTTGCAACCGACGGATCAGAGCACGGACTAAGAGCTGCCAAAGTGGCTTTAGAGCTGGGGAAGATATCTGGTGGAAAGGTTACTGCAATATACGTGGCCGACACCAACCGGACGAGTCATCTGCCGGACGATATGTTGCTGTTCAGTATTCGGGAGCTTCTGCTCAAGGAAGGAAATGAGGCCTTGAAACATGTGGAGACTCAGGCTAAGCATATGGGCGTTGCCTATGAGGGCGTTGTGGTTGAGGGAAATCCCGGCAGCGAGATCGTAAGCTATGCTCAGTCGGAAGGCATGGATATTGTCATCATGGGTGCGGTGGGGCGAACCGGCCTTGATAAGTTCCTGCTCGGCAGTGTTGCAGAAAAGGTGGTAAGAAGCTCCAAGATTCCAGTACTGACCATTCCGAGGGAGTAGACTTGAGCATTCTCGTCAGGGATGTAATGGTCCGGGATGTGGCTTCGGTCACTATCCCCGGAAGCAGGGATGATGTTCTGAAGACGCTGCAGGACAACAGGGTCTCAGGCGTTCCGGTAATAAAGAAGGATGAGGTCGTGGGCATGATAACCAGGACCGATCTGCTCCGCAATCGCGATGAGGACCAGACCGCTCTGCTCATGTCTCGTGATCCGGTGATGATAAGCCCTGACAAGAGCATAGTCGAGGCTTCACGGCTGCTGATCAAGCACGATATCCGGCGGCTTCCCGTGGTAGAGGGCAAAAAGCTGGTGGGCATCATCACCATTGCCGATATTGTGCGGGTGGCCGCCGATCTGGGAATAAAGGAGAGCATCGAACCCTATTTAGAGAAGGAGACTGTGGTTCTCTGGAGCGAGATGCCCCTGGCGGTAGCCGGATCGATTATGGAGTTTGCCGCTGTGGAGGCCTGCCCGGTCATTGATACCAGCCTCAAGCTGGTGGGCATGATCTCGGACCGCGATCTCATTAAGACCAGTGTTATCGAGGATACTGTTGAGAAGACGGACATGTCTGCCAATGACGGAGAGGACACCTGGATGTGGGACCGGGTGATGCAGACCATCAGCAAATATTACACCGTCTCACGGATCAAGCTGAAAAATATACTTGTCTCCGAGGCAATGGTTCCACCTATCACTGCCTATAAAAAAGATGAGGTCGGAAAATGCGCGGCTGCAATGCACAAGAATAGAATAGACCAGATGCCTGTGGTCACATCCAGCGGAAAGCTGATGGGTATGCTAAAAGATAAGGATATCGTGATGGCGCTGGTGGATTATAGCAAGAGTGTAGCTGCATAATCAGGGGCTTAGGCCTTTATTTACCTATTCTGAAAATTTTTGGCAATTATCACACGACAGTTTAAATTTGATGTCATCTGGAAATGTATAAATTATCTAAAATACTTGCTGATCTTCTGCGATATTCATCCTTTTATTTAACGCGATATCGCGCAAGTCCCCAAAAAAACGACAATTACGAATGGCATTAGTCTCAATAAATTACATATAGATATTATATATTACTATTTGAATCGATATATTTATAAGTTGAAGATAATGGTTGATATATGGGTTGGTATCCAATGATATGGCTAAAGCTTATTGCACTTATTGGCCTCTTTGCGTTATGCTCCTCAGGACTAGCGCTGAAGATGACTGAGAATATCAAGGTAGACGGCTATGGTCAAATTTCATCCGAGACTAAACGATCTGCTGTGTATGATCGATTGAATAGCTATGGTGATAATCAAGATTATTCGAGAACACTCAATTCTGGAGATTATGAGCAAGCCACACTGGAGACCACTTATACTTATCGAAATAGCAAGAACGTCAGTGATGTTAATGTATCTGGTAGATATGAGGCCGGGCTAACGATGCCGGACGGAATACATCATTCAATATGGGTGCAGTCGAATAAGAGCATTAATTCCTCAAGCACGATGGGCTATATGAATGGAGATGTCATTACCGGAAAGTCGAACTTCGATTGGGATGCGAAAAATGGAAGTTTATCTGAATCCGTTAATGATTATTCTCTTGGGAAAAAGGAATTCATTGCCTCAACAAAGCTTAGTGGAGACTTTTCTCTCCAGAATAAGCTCGAAGAAAGTCAGAGATTGACCTGTACACCTGGTGTTCTATTGGAAATTTTGGATGAAACAGAAATTCGCGGGATTGACCCAATTCAAGAGTTGAGAATTAAGAGACCGATAACGATAACAATTGATGGCAAGTCGGCCACACCGGATGTCCAGGCAAGTTATCTTCAGAGAGATGCTGAGAAATTAATACGGAATGCCTCGAATGAGGGGGATGTGATAAGGAGACGTGAAGACCTTAACGGGGCTCTGAGATACATAGATAAAGCTCTTGAAATCTATCCTAATGACGCTGTTGGCTATCATAATAAAGGCTCAGCGTTATATTTGCTGAATCGAACATCCGAAGCGATAGACGCCTTTAAGAAATCTGTTCAAATAGATCCAGAGGATCCAATTACTATCTTTGACTTGGCATATGTATTATTCAATAGCAGCAGATATAGCGATTCAATCCTCTACTTCAACATGGGTCTGCAAAAGGAGCCTACTAGAGATGGCGGAGTTCCATGGCGTGATTTATCTCAGGCATATTATCACCTTGGAGATCTGAGCAACGCAGAGTCTGCAATTGATAATTATATTAAGCGCACTACGCCTGATTCAAAGACGTACCTCTTCAAAGCTCAAATTCAGTATGAGAGCAATAACTCCCAAGGAGCTGCTAACTCCTACGAAATAGGACTAGCAATGGTAGATCAAACCGAAAAGGTAAGGAATGGGAAAGTATATGCTACGCACTATATATTCTTGGGTGACTCTTATTTAGGAATTGGTGATTTGGAGAAGGCAAAAGGAAAAATCAACGAAGCAAGTGTGGCCTATGAAAAAGCGAAGGTAAGGTATGGAATGGCAAAAGTTCTTTATCCGGACTTCAAAGATATAGTTGATGCATCAAATGCGACTGTTGATGCGGCAATTCAATCCTTAGGTCAGGCTTCTGCAGGGCTAATCCCTGCAGAAGCCGCTCCAACTGCACCGCCAGTAAATGAATGAAAATGTACTGCGGTCCGGTTTCGGATGGAAAAGGCGGATATAAATGGGGTGATCCATCAGGTAATGACAATTTGACATAAGAAGAATGAGCGAATCAAACCGATTGCTTTGTGGATCAAGTAAATAGGCTCAAGACATCATAAAGAATTAGATTGGGTGGTTGACTTATGACAAATAAGCTATACTATTTCAATTGCTTGAATTCTGGCTGTAATGATAAAGAGAACTTTGTCGAACTGCCAGAGGGTGGCTATAAGGGAACAAAATATCTCATGTACTGCGGCGCCTGTGGTGTGTGCCTTTTTAGCGACGCACGTAATGAAGTGCAGATAGATAAAGGCAAAACCTGGTTGCCTTGCATCCCATTTACAGGCCAAGGAAGCAGTCAAACCAGAGGGCCGATTTCAGATTCAATAGCTGGATTTAAATGGGGCGATCCTTCGGGAAATGAAAATCTGACTGAAGATGATTTCATGAAGAAATACGGAATAAATCCTCGAGTGGAGTGGTGCAAAAGAACTAACCACGCTCGCAAGGATATATGCAAGGGAAAAGGGGCCATCAAGCCAGTTGTTTACGGCAAGGTTGATGTGGTTGGTCCAGTTGTAGTTGATTTTCCAGGGCCGGACTTGGGGAAGCGAAGACCGAGATAATCATAACTTTTTATCTCATTCTTGTTTTCGCCTGCAATTGGGAATAACTCCACCTTCCAAAAGGCAATTAAACTTGTACTCACTTCTCCCGTCGCATGTCTCGCTTTATCGTGGTTCTCGGCACCACCTCCCATTCCGGCAAGAGCACCTTTGTCGCCGCCCTCTGCCGCCTGCTCTCTGATCGCGGCTTAAAGGTTGCGCCCTTCAAATCCCAGAATATGAGCCTCAACTCCTGGGTCACTCAAAATGGCTCGGAGATAGGCATCGCCCAGGCGGTGCAGGCCTGGGCAGCCAGGGTGGAGCCGACCGAGTTCATGAATCCCATCCTCCTCAAACCCAAGGGCGACCGTACTTCCCAGGTCATAGTTCTGGGTAGGCCCGTGGCCGATAAATCGGCAGAGGAGTACTATCGAGATATAAATGACCTCAAGGAAGTGGTGGACCGATCCCTAGAGGCGCTGGAGAAGGACTACGACTACATAGTAGTAGAAGGCGCGGGCGGAGCGGCAGAGATCAATCTTTTCGATAGAGACCTGGCCAATATCTACGTGGCTCGCCGCCTTAATGCCCCCGTAATTTTGGTAGGGGATATCGAGCGGGGCGGCGTCTTTGCCAGCCTCTTCGGCACAGTAGAGCTCCTGCCTGAGGACATCCGGCCACTCGTAAGGGGCCTGGTGATCAACAAATTCCGGGGCGATCCTGCTATTTTAGGCAGCGGCCTGAAGACGCTGGAAGAGATCACCGGCGTCCCAGTGCTGGGCGTCATGCCTTATCTCGATCTGGATATCCCCTCCGAGGACTCGGTCTCTTTAGGCGACAAGAAGGCCCGCTCTGCTGCGGCAGATGCGATCGAGATTGCCGTGATCAGGCTGCCGCGCATCAGCAATTTCACCGACTTCGAGCCGCTGGAACGGCAGGCGCACGTTCGCTATGTGAGCCTCTCTGAGCCATTGGGCCATCCGGATGCAATAATTATTCCCGGAACCAAGAACACCGTCTCAGATCTGCGGGAGATGCAGGAAAAGGGCATGGCTGATCAGATTAAATCTCGGGTAGGGACGCCAGTCTTGGGCATCTGCGGTGGCTACCAGATGCTGGGGCAGGAGATCATCGACAGCGGCATCGAGGACATCGCAGGGACTATCCCTGGCCTGGGTTTGCTGGATGCAGTAACTCGTTTCGACCTATATGAGAAGAGAACGGAACAGGTGAAAAAGACCGTCACGGGCAACGGTCCCATCCTGGAGCCTATCCGCGGCCAAATCGTCACAGGCTACGAGATTCATATGGGAGTGACCAGCCCCAAGGGCCAGAAGGCCTTCAGTGACGACGGCGCAGTATCCGAGAGTGGAATGGTGATCGGCACTTACCTGCATGGCCTCTTCGAGAATGAAAACTTCCGCAATGCTTTTCTCGATTTTCTCTATAGCCGCAAAGGTCTTGGCGATGGCATGGGCTCATCCCACGAGACTGAATTGGGGGCTGCGGCGAAGGGTGATGGATTTAAGCAGCTGGCTGCGGCTGTCGAGGCGAACTTGGATATGGCTAAGATCTGGCAGATGCTCAACCTGGATTCATGAAACTGGGCGTTCTCTTCTCAGGCGGCAAGGATTCAGTCTTTGCCTGCCGTCGGGCCATGGAAAGAAACGAGGTGGCCTGCCTGATAACTCTGGTCTCGGAGAACCCGGACAGCTACATGTTCCACACGCCCAACGTTCGTCGCACAGATCTGCAGGCGAAGGCCATGGGCATTCCTCTGCTCACCTGGCCCACGCACGGCATCAAAGAAGAGGAGCTTTCTGACCTGGCGGAGGCCATTTCTGCCGCTCGTGAAAGATATGGTATCCAGGGAATAGTCACCGGCGCCATCGAATCTGTCTACCAGGCGGCGCGCGTGCAAAGGATCTGCCGCGACCAGGATCTCTGGTGCTACAATCCCATCTGGCAGACAAATCAGATCGATTACCTTCGAGGGCTTTTGAGGGAAGACTTTTCCATCATCATCTCCGGGGTCTATGCCTATCCATTTGATGCTTCCTGGTTGGGCGCAGAGTTGACAGAGGAGCGCATACAGATGCTCGAGAAGCTCGAGAAGAAGTACCGGATAAATCCTTCCGGAGAGGGTGGAGAGCTGGAGACCTTCGTCCTGGACGCCCCCTTTTTCCAGAAGAGAATCGAGATCCTGAAGGCATCTGAGAGCTATGCCAACTATCGGGGGCAGTTTGTTATTGAAGAGATGCGGCTGGTGGAGAAACCGGCAGAGTCGGCAAGTACTAAAAGCCCCCAAATTGGCCGAAAAAAACCTGGCGACGAGGGGCATGACTCAAAGAAAGTGGTGCATAGTGGCGGATGCATACTCCTGGTTGACCTTTGCTTCGAAAAATACTGCTTGTCTCATTATGAATTTGTGCATCCCATTAGAGATACACTGCAACATGCAGGATTTTTCTGTGATATCCTGCACTATACCGAGGTCACTAGCCAAGCGCTTGCCAGCTGCGATAAAATTATCCTCTGCGGAACGGCTTTGCTGGATAATGAGTATGCGAAACATTTAGAGCTCTTTTCCTGGATTAAGGAATCAAAAAAGCCAATTTTAGGCATCTGTGCCGGGATGCAGGTGATCGGTGCCGTCTATGGAGGATCAATAGTGCAAAGTCCAGCTATCGGCCTGGAAGAGATCGAGATCGTCAGGGCGTCGCCGCTTCTGGGCGAGCCGCGGCGGATAGAAGGCTATCATCTTCATAACTATGCGGCGGCATTGCCACAGGAATTATCTCTCCTGGCCGGAAAAACGGATACTGCCCTGGCTTTCCAGCACGCCGTTCATCCTACCTATGGCATCATATTCCATCCTGAAGTGCGAAACCGATGGATTTTGGAGCGTTTTGCCAATCTCTAGAATTGCCGGAAACTCATTTCCTTCGAAACCGATTTATGTAATGAATTATCACTATTAGCGCGCTATGCAAGACTACTCCCTCAATCAATTCTTGGCCCCCGCCAAGACACCGCCACTGGACATCGAGATATGCGATGTAACCCTTCGCGACGGTGAGCAGATGCCGGGTGTAGTCTTTCGCGCCGATGAAAAGCTGGATATTGCCTTGCGGCTGGATGAGATCGGGGTAGAGGTCATAGAAGCCGGTTTTCCTGTTGTATCCGCGGCTGAGATGAATGCCGTAAAAGAGGTCTGCAATCTGGGACTTGATGCCAAGATTTCCGCTCTTTGCCGGTCCGTCAAGAAAGATGTCGACGCTGCCATCGAATGCGGCGCCGACATGGTCAGCGTCTTCATCGCTACCTCTGACCTTCATCTCAAATACAAACTGCACATGAGCTGCCCTGAGGCGATTTCTTGCGCACTGCAAACAGTGGAGTATGCCAAAGATCATGGCCTGATTGTACGCTTCTCGGCTGAAGATGCCACGCGCACTGATTTTGAAATTCTAAAGAAGCTTTACAAGAAGGCGGAGGATTACCATGCCGATTACATCAGCGTCGCCGATACTGTGGGCATTATGAATCCGCGCACGACATATTATATGATTAGCGAGCTGAAAAAGGTTATCAAGATCCCCATCTGCATGCACTGCCACGACGACCTGGGAATGGCCCTGGCCAATACCCTGGCCGGTGCGGAAGCAGGGGCAAAGCAGCTGCACACTACCGTAAACGGCATCGGAGAGCGCAGCGGTAATACGCCCTTAGAAGAGCTGCTGATGGCCTTAAGGCTGCATTACGACCTGAAATCTTATGATCTCACCAAGATAAAAGACCTGTCCAAGCTGGTGGAGACCTATTCAGAAGTTCCTGTAGCCAAGAATAAAGCCGTAGTGGGCAGCAATGCTTTTGCCCATGAATCCGGAATTCATGTTGCGGCGGTTCTGGAAGAGCCCAGGACCTATGAGCTCTACTCTCCGGAAATGGTAGGCGCTGCCCGGCACATCATCATAGGCAAGCACACCGGAGCTAAGGCCCTCAAATATATCACCCAGAGAATGGGTTACTACTTAAAGGACAAGGAGCTGGGGGATCTATCGGAACGGGTGAAGATGTGCAGCGAGTTCAAGCATCCCATAAACTGCGAGGAGCTGCGTAAATTGATATTGAACATGGAGAATATCGAAGTCATCTATCCAGGTCCTTAGAAGATGTGATTTGGGTATGCATATTATTGGCGAATTTAGGGAATGAAACATGGATATCCATGAACAAAGGCGGCTTAGAGTCCTTTTTTTGGCAAGTTGGTATCCGAATAAAGAGCATTCCGTGAGTGGAATTTTCGTAAAAAGACATGCTTTAGCAGCTTCACAATATTGTGATGTTGCTGTTTTGCATGTTCACCTTGGCTCTATCGATAGAAGCATCGATGTTGCAGAGGATAACGGCATTATCGAGGTAAGAGTCTATCAAAAAATGAGCACAAATCCTAATAGATTGATCAGGGACCTCTCCAATCAGGGGGCTCAGTATTTGGGATATTTGCGTTGTGCTTTAAAAGGATACGAATTAATTAATAAAATGTTTGGCAAGCCGGATCTGGTGCACTGTAACGTCATACTCTATGCAGGTTTCTTTGCCTTATACTTAAAGCTGACAAAAGGCATACCCTATATCATAACTGAGCACTGGGCAGGATATCTCAAGGAAGATGGCACATTTAACAAGAAATCTTTTCTTGGAAGGGGGCTCATCCGATCTATTGGCAAGAACGCAAAGGCCATTACAACTGTGAGCGGCAAATTAAGGGATGAGATGATCGCTTGTGGCATAACTAATTGCTATTCTGTAATTCCAAATGTGGTTAATGTAGCTGAGATGAAATGCAGCCGAGAAAAGGCTGGAATGAAGCAGATACTTCATGTTTCTCTTCTGAAAGATGATATAAAAAATATATCTGGAATAATAGAAGCGGTTAAGGAATTATCCCTAAAGCGGAAAGATTTCCTGCTTCATATCATCGGCGATGGCAACGATAAAGAAAAGCTTGAAGGTCTGGCAAGGAAATACTCACTTCTAAATAAGATGATATTTTTTGAAGGAATGGTTAACACAAATGATGTTTCAAAATTTTTTTACGCGAGCGACTTTTTTGTCCTCAATAGCAACTTTGAGACATTCTCTGTCGTCACTGCCGAAGCACTTGCCTGTGGCAAGCCGGTAATAGCAACAAGATGTGGCGGTCCTGAGGAATTTGTGAAGGACAACTGCGGAGTTTTAATAGAAACCCGAGATAAGAATGGGCTTGTGAAAGCAATGGACCATATGCTGGACAATTTCTCAACCTACAACTCCAAAGAGATACGTGATTATGCCAAAAGCAGGTTTGGGTGCGACTCAGTAGGCAAGAAGTTTTTTGATCTCTATGTGAGTGTGATAGACTCGTCCGAACTTCTCTCTTTGGCACTCATCTCTATTGCTTTCTTTGCTTCAA
>JAQTYS010000289.1 GCA_028688175.1 Methanothrix sp.
GCACAGCAGAAGTATTCAGCAAGCTTCAGCTAGAACAATTCATACCCGCTTGAATTAATTTTTGTTATACCCAGGAGAAATCATTAGGCAGCGCCGTATTTTTTCAGGATCTTATAAACTTCGGTCTGATGAATGATCTCCAGAGCAGCCTGCCAGGAAAGGATGTATTCTTCAAAGGCGGATATGTATATTTTGATTTGGCGGGAAGCTATAATTCGCATAGCATCAATGAGATGACTCAGAAAGATATCTCAGATCTGAAGGAAACATGCAATTTCGTCTATGATGAAGACTGCTAAAGTTTATTGCGTATAATATTGCCATGCCTGAATAATATATTTTCCATAGAGAATCCAGATAAGAACGAAAATCCCAAAAATAATGTAGAGGTTGGTGATGTACACCAACCACTGAAGAAGACGCATCTTCTTCTCAGCCGTTCCAAACCAGTCGCTTGCTTTTCGCTCAAACCAGTTGGACATGGGCTTTAAGCGATCAAGCTGAAGCCTTGGCAGCAGCTGCTTTTTCTGCTTCCTTCTTAGCATCTTCTGCTGCGGCTTTCCTCTCGGACTTGCCCTTGAGCATCTTCATCTTGACCAGGTTGTCCCTTTCCATCTCCTCCAAGGCCATACTGATGAACTTGATGGTATCTTTGAGGTCAGGAACCACCTTGAACTCCAGAGCATTAACACGCCTCTTGGTGCTGTCGATATCCTCGACGAGCCTTATCATGGCGGTCTCTACTTCTGCAGCTAAGATGATCTTATCCAGCAACTTCTCATAGGCATCAGCTGCCTCATCAATGGCTGCACTGGTCCCAATGATGCCGTAGCCTCGCTCGAACATCTTCTTTTGCACGGCCTCTGCCGCGATCTTGGGAACCACTACACCCATGATGTTTCTGGATTCAAGCTGGATGATAGGCTCTTTTTGCAGGGAATAGGCCACGCTTCCGATGGCCACTGTCCCCTCGACTGCCATAGCCATTTGAAGCCTCTGCTCGGCTACGAGCAGAGCCTCAACCAGCTCTTTCCTGACTGTCTTGGCCTTGTTTAGCACCTCGAAGAACTCAATCATGAGGCCGTCACGCTTCATTTTGAGGAGCGAATGACCAGTTTTCGCGATCTTCATCCTTTTCTTGAGAGCGATCAGCACTGCCCTGGTCGGCTTAGTTCCTCGAATTACAGGCATGATCTCACTTCTTCGCTGCGCTTGCCGCGTACTTGGGATGGTATTGCTTGATGTATTTGTCGTCAATCCTGGTGAGCATTGCTTCAGGCAGGTCTGCCAGGAGATCCCATCCGATCTGGAGGGTATCGAAGATAGACCTATCCTCATCTCTGCCCTGATTAACGAATCTCTTCTCGAACTTATCTGCGAACTCCAGGACCAATTTATCGCGTTCCGAGAGAGCCTCCTTGCCGACGATAGCCGCGAGACCACGCAGATCATTGCCTTCTGCATAGTAAGCATAGAGCTGATCGGATACTGCTCTATGATCTTCGCGAGTATGGC
Source organism: Methanothrix sp. (assembly GCA_028688175.1). Taxonomy (GTDB): domain Archaea; phylum Halobacteriota; class Methanosarcinia; order Methanotrichales; family Methanotrichaceae; genus Methanothrix. The sequence continues at coordinate 1,516 of JAQTYS010000289.1, forward strand.
CCTTGCCAATACCGGAGTTCATAAGCCTGGAAAGGGAGGGTCGAATGTCGACGGGTGGATAAATGCCCTTTCTGTGCAGCTCTCGGGAGATGAGAATCTGGCCCTCGGTAATGTATCCAGATAGATCGGGAATGGGATGAGTGATATCATCTCCAGGCATGGTCAGAATGGGGAACTGAGTGATAGAGCCCTTTCTGCCCTTGATGATTCCAGCCCTCTCGTACTGAATGGCGAGATCAGTGTACATGTATCCAGGATAACCGCGTCGTCCGGGCACCTCTTCACGAGCAGCGCCCATCTGTCTGAGCGACTCGCAATAGTTGGTCATGTCCGTGTAGATGATGAGCACGTGCATGTCCAGATCGAAGGCAAGGTACTCGGCGGTGGTCAATCCCAGTCTGGGAGTCAGAATCCTCTCCACAGCCGGATCGTCGGCCAGGTTGAGGAACACCACTGCCCTCTCCAGAGCGCCGGTTCTCTCGAAGTCTGCCAGGAAGTGCTGGGCCTCTTCGTTGGTGATGCCCATGGCGCAGAAGATAACTGCGAACGACTCAGCTTCACCAAGCGCCTTGGCTTGCCTTGCGATCTGCAATGCAAGGTCATTGTGGGGCAGACCTGCGCCAGAGAAAATGGGCAGCTTCTGACCGCGCACCAGTGTGTTTGTCCCGTCAATTGTGGATATGCCGGTCTGGATGAATGCGCGCGGCTTCTCACGGGAAGCCGGATTTATGGCAGCTCCTGCAATATCTCTCAATACCTCGGGAACAATTTCTGGGCCGCCGTCTCTGGGCTTTCCGGATCCGGACAGAACACGTCCTACGATGGCAGGAGACAGTGGCATCTTGATGACGTCTCCGGTGAAACTGACGGCAGAATCCTTGGACAGACCGCCGGTTCCCTCGAATACCTGGATAACCACGATCTCATCAGAGGAATCCAGCACCTGTCCTCTCTTCAGCTCTCCGCCCGTTCTGATCTCGACGAGCTCCATGTAGCCCACAGGCTCAGTCTTCTCTACGAAGAGGAGTGGTCCGGAGATCTCAGTAATAGTCTTGTATTCCTTTGTCATTTTGAACCCACCTCACTTCAGCGCCTTGAACTCGGCATCCATCTGAGCCAAAACCTTTGCCAGGATGGGCTCATACTCGGCTTCCAGCCTCACCTTGGCCAGAGCATCCTTGGATGGAACAGATATAATCGCCGCCACGGGTATGCCCTTCTGGACTGCATCGAAGGCATAGTCTCTGAACTTCAGGATCGCATCCAATAGGTCGTACTGCTTCTTGTAGGGACAGAATGTGTCTACTGGGTGGAATGCGCTCTGTGCCAGCCAGAAGTTGATGATCATCCTGGCGACTTCCAGTGTGACCTGCTGGTCCTCTGGCAGTGCATCGGAACCCACGAGCATCACGATCTCTTCCAGCTCGGCGTTCTCCTGCAATATGGCCATGGCGCGTCTCTTGTTCTTGTTCCAGTTGGGGCTAACATTCTCCACGAACCATGGCTCTAGGATCTGGTCGTACAGAGAGTAAGAGTCAAGCCAGTTGATGGACGGAAAGTGCCTGCGCTGTGTAAGCTTGGAGTCCAGTGCCCAGAATACCTTGACCATTCTCAGTGTGTTCTGAGTGACGGGCTCGGTGAAGTCTCCGCCAGCCGGGGACACGGCACCAACGATGCTGACTGAACCCTGGCCGCCGTTGAGAACCTCGGCACGCCCGGCGCGCTCGTAGAAGTCGGCAAGTCTGGCACCAAGGTATGCGGGATAGCCTTCCTCACCAGGCATCTCTTCTAGACGAGAGCCCATCTCTCTCATGGCCTCTGCCCACCGAGAGGTGGAGTCA
>JAQTYS010000290.1 GCA_028688175.1 Methanothrix sp.
CTATCGCCTCTGGTTTTGGCTCGAATGATGTATCGTATCTTCCTCTCTGTTAGCTTTACGACTTTATTCTTCTTTCCCATGCCAAATTGATGGGTATATAAAGTCAAAGGTTTCGGGACTACACACATGCGGATGGCATTGGTTAGCTAAATAAAGGTGGATCGCATCAGAAGACGGCGTTCCAACCTTTAAGACGGAAATGACGGAATGATGGATGAGGTCAGCAAAATGGAGTATGTTCTTTCCCCCAAATCAGAGATCGAGAGCAGGATAAAGACGTTACAGACGCAGATGGGCGAGATGGATGGAGCACTGCTGTTTCATGCCGTGGACGTGTGCTACTTTTCCGGCACTGCTCAGGATGGGCTGGTATACATTCCCAGAGACGGCGAGCCTGTAGTGATGATGAAGCGAAGCCTGGAGAGAGCAGCGGCGGAATCGCCCCTCGAAGTTTTACCTCTTAAGAACATGAGAAATTTGAAATCGGATCTGGACATTCCGGCGAAGGCTACGGTCGGCCTGGAGATGGATGTGCTTCCCTGTAGCTTCTACTTTAAAGTTGACAAAGCCCTGCAAGATGCCCAGTTCGTTGATGTTGCCGAAAAAATCAAGCACATTCGTTCTGTGAAGTCCGATTTTGAGGTGAGCCTGATAAAAGAGGCGGCTCGGATCCTGGAGGCTGGCTTCTCCTCGGTGCCTGATTTTCTAGAAGAAGGCATGACGGAGGTAGATCTCATCTGCCGATTGGAATCGGTGATGCGCTCCATTGGCCATCAGGGGTCCCTGCGCTTTCGCAGGTTCAACAGCATAGTGCCGTTGGGCCATGTCATGTCCGGGGCTGAGGCGGCTTTTCCCAGTTTCCTGGCCTCGCCCAGCGGTGGCCGGGGCACCTCTCTGATGTTTCCTCAGGGGGCAGGCTTTGCTAAGATCAAGAGAAACGAGCCGATATTCGTGGACAGCGTGGGCATTTATAACGGCTACATTGCGGACGCCACCCGCATATTCTCGCTGGGCCGTATCGAGCCACAGTTGGAGGATGCCTATCAAGCCGCCTGCCAGATAGAAGAGGTGCTGGCCGGAGAGCTTAATGCTGGCCGGACAGGAAAGGAGCTTTTCGAGCTATCCGAGACGGAGGGGGCAAGGCTTGGCTATCTGGACTATCTGGGCGGTACCAATGGCAATAAATGCGGATTTGTGGGCCACGGAGTGGGGCTCGAGCTGGACGAATACCCGGTGATCGGGCCGCTGAATCATCCCATAAAGAGCAATATGGCCATTGCCATCGAGCCCAAGATCATCTATCCTGACAAGGGTGTGCTGGGAATAGAGGACACCTACTTGACGGGGCCGGGGGGAGCCGTGAGCCTCACCCATATGCCGCGAGATATCTGGCAGGTTTAAGCAAGGGAGAGCTGTATCTCACGAATCGTGTGCTTTCAGTTCTCTTTTTTTCTGAATTTTTTTTCCTAAATTTTTTTTCCCTGCAAATCCTCTATTTTTCCACCAAATCGAAATTGGTGATGTTCATGAACCAGTAGCCTTCCTTATGAATCGGATCGCTCTTGGTTATTATTATCTTCTTTTTAAAGATGGGACCGTCCAGGACGAGGGTATGAAACTCTCCGTTCTCGCCGCATGCATCGACAGCGCTGTTGGCCTTTTTCAAATCGTCAATAAATTTGTCATCAATACTGCGGCCCAGCCACTCTTTTCCCAGAAAACCGTCCCTCACGCTGACCAGAATTACCTTAAATCCGGCATCGATGATCTCATTTACGATCTTCTCTGAGTTCTCTTTCCAGAGAGGCAGGATCAGATCGATATTCAGCTCCTGGCAGATTCGCTCCACCAGCGGCTTGTGGGTTTCGATGTGCCCGAAGACGGCGGCGTCAAATCTCTCTCCCTGCGCTCGTAGCTCCAGGGCAGCTTTCTTGAACTCCTCCTCGTAGGATTGAAAATTCCGCTGCAGGAGGGGAAGGCCGGTGGCCTGGGATTGAGCCCGGATGAGGGCGGGGTTGAGTTCATGTGAGCCGGTCTTCTTCTGGTTGGTGAAATGCAGGATATGGGTGATATTATAGCCGTCGTTCATGGTTTTATAGCAGGAGTAGCAGCCGTCCTTTCCGCCCGTCCAGGAGACGATGGCGTTTTTCTTAGGGGTGTTGTCGGATTGCATGAGTTGTGAAATGGGGTGGGTAGTTAATCAAGAATTCGGGTGTGAGACATGTTGTTTCCTGGTGGAATCAACTGCGGCAACTTGATGTTGTTAGGAACAAATTTTATAATTGTCTAAATATTATCCTGGCGGGCTCGATCAACTGACGTCTTGGCTCGCAGGTCTCTTTTAGGCGCTCCTAATTTTGTTTGCGGTCACTTCCTCTGGGATGCCGCGCGCAGGTTTTACGCGCGGGGAGCTTCTGGCGCCCTCAACGCCGGGCAGGCTTGGATACTTGGTGGCAGGTGGATTGATGGGATAGACAATCCATCATATGTTTCGTCTGTCCGGGAGACCGCGTTATTCCTGTCAAGGTTGCTGGAATGTATGCAATGGTTGAGCGGGGCAGAGGATTCGTCTAACCTTCGGATTTGACATGCGAACTGATTTGCATCCGCCGAGGACTATATTTAAGAGTCTGAGCATTTATGATTGATCCAATTTGAAAAAATAACTGGACAGGGATGGGCATGAGGCGTGAAGACCTTGCGGAACTGCATTACATTGTCCATTTTGATAATCTCATCTCTATTATTCAAAGGGGAATTCTCTCCAATGCTCTTTCTGCAGGGCTCCCCCATAAATCAGTTGCCTCGGAGATTGTCCAAGAAAAGCGGAACGCCAAGATCCTCCCGCAGGGCAAATCTTTGCACGACTATGTGAATCTGTATATCTGCGGCAGAAATCCCATGTTGTTCAAACTTGCATTCAGTTGCGGATACTCAGAAATTTGCGTTCTTGGCATAAGTCCTGATGTTATTGATCTACCAGGAGTAGTTGTCAGCGATCGTAATGCTTCAAGTGATTACGCTCGCTTCGCGCATGCACCGGATGGATTTTTAATGGTCGATAAGGACAAAGTCTTTGCCAGATACTGGAATCAACCAGATCCCATTGAAAAATACGAGCATGTTTCTATCAAGTGCGCGGAGGTGCTGGTTCTGGACAAAGTAGATCCTAAATATATAACTAAAGCGTATGTGTCATGTCAAGAGTGCAAGAAATTGCTGGATAAAAAGCTCTGTGACGCAGGACTAAGTATAAATGTAGTGGTAGATACATATCTGTTCTTCAAATAGGACGTTTCAGCTATGTGGAATCGAGTAACGGTCATAAAAGGAGATATATTTCAATCCAGAGC
>JAQTYS010000046.1 GCA_028688175.1 Methanothrix sp.
ATTGGCAATGCGCGGTTCCAGAAATAAAATCGTATGCCGTAACGAATATTCATTTCATAAGCTCCGATGTAATTTGATCAAAACGCATTAATTAAATATCATTCACTAAATAATTTTAGATAGTATTCTTGACACGCTAATTCAGGTTGATCAAGCCAAATTATCTTAATGAGGAAAACTGTTTTTGCGAATGGCACCGCAACCAGTCAAACATGACTCGAACCTGCTTGGTTTATCATCCCATCTATCTGCAACACGAGACGGACGGACATCCGGAGAAAAAGGAGCGTCTCACTGCAATCCTGGATAAAATTCAATCTGAAGAGCTCGATGTTGACGTCATCACACCCCAGCTCGCGACCGTAAACCAGGTCGCGGCCATACACGGACGGAGGTATATCGATCAGGTAAAAGCCATCTGCGAGCACGGTGGAGGCTACCTGGATGTCGACACTGTTCTTTCTCCGAACTCCTACGATGCCGCCCTGATGGCTGCCGGAGGCGCAATGGCCGCGGTTGATGCCGTTCTCGGAAGTTATGATAGCGCCTTTGCCCTGGTCCGGCCACCCGGTCATCACGCTATGCCCAATCGCGGCATGGGATTTTGCATCTTCAATAACATTGCCATCGCCGCGAAGCATGCTCAGTCACTGAGTGCGAAAAAAGTGCTCATAGTGGACTGGGATGTGCACCACGGCAACGGCACTAACGACGTGTTCTATTCGGATTCCAGCGTATTATATTTCTCTACCCACCAGTATCCCCACTATCCCGGCACAGGAAGAGCAGATGAGGTTGGAGAGGACGAAGGCGAAGGTTTCACCGTAAATGTGCCTCTTCCTTCGGCTACTGGAGACGCTGGTTATCTTATGGCTTACCGGGAGATCTTGCTGCCTATCGCTATGGAGTTTAAGCCCGACATAGTTCTCGTTTCCGCGGGTCAGGACCCTCACAAAGACGATCCTCTGGGTGGCATGCGCCTTACCTCAGACGGCTTTGGAGCCATCGCTTTCCTGGTAAAGGAGATAGCTAATGCTTGCTGTCAGGGAAGGCTGGCTGCCTCCTTGGAAGGCGGATACAACTTACAGGCCCAGGCAGAAGCGGTTGTAGCCGAGATCAGAGCTTTTGGCGGCGAAGCCACGCAGATAAAGGGCATGGACACAGATGTTGCCAGGAGAATCGAGGAAGTCAAAAAGATACAGAGCCGCTACTGGAGCTGCTTTGCTTAGACGATACGAAGCCTGGCATTGAAATAATGAGCCAGGAATATACGAAAGCCTTCATCCTCTATGCCCAGTAGCTCCAGGCCCACATATATATTGTGTCCCTCGCGAATGGAGGCGCAAAGATGCTTTCCCAGAGAGAGGTTTGCGATCTCATGATCCAGAAGATCACGAGCAGAAGTGTACGGGCGCGTTTCTTCCACCACAATTTTACCGTCGGCGATGTAGGGGCCGGAGAGGATGTGAGGATGAGCTGCCAGGAATCGGGCGGCGTGCTCTGCTTCCCAGGCAGGCGGACCGATGCGCCGACAGGCTTTGGAGAGCTGCCAGACCTGCATCTCAAAGAGCATCACAGCTCTGTCGCGATAGGTCGAAACGTCGCTGCGCAGCATTAAAAAGCCGTTTCGCTCAAGAAGCGCCTTAATGGAGCCCTCTGCTTTGCGAAGCTGTGGATAAAGGACGTCTTCCACCACATCGGGCGCGGCAAACTCAAGGAGGAGGGGCATTGTGCCCCGAGCAATCACATAAGCCGTCAGCTCATCATCGGATAGTGGCGGCTGCGATGGGGGAAAGAAGAAATCAAGCTTCGGTCCAGCCAGAAAAGAGCGCGCCGCCCCGGCGAACTGGAGCATCTTATCAAGAGTCAGTGCAGCAGCCACATTTCTTCTCGGATCGACAGGATCTACCACGATCAGGGGCTCGTCGTGCTTCACAGCGGTGTGCCCTTCCAGATCCAGGCATTGACCGGGGCGCCAGATGGATGCTGCCCGGAGCACAGCGGCAAAGGAGCCGTAGCAGAGAACGAGCAGTTCAGTCAGATAGCCGGAAAAACCGCCTGTCTTCAGCTCCGATCCATAGACATTTACACCTTTCATGAATTGCTTTAGGAGAAGTACATCGTCTTCCTTGCCTCTGATTCTGATGCTCACATATTTGGTATGAAAGGGGGTACGATCCACTGCCGACTTAAGACAGGCGGCATCATCCACCAGATAGCAGGGAACCAGATCGACCTCAAAGTCATCCATCCGGGCGTGGATGTAGGCATGCTCAGCATATTTCTCCTCGTGATGGGGAGCGGCGAGCCTGGCAACCTCCAGGGCTGCACCCAGATCGCCATCCAAAGGTACCCCTAAGAATATATCCAGATCATGATCCCCGGAAAGCCACGTTCCTCTGGCAGCCGATCCTACCAGCATGGCCTGTAGAGAGAATCCGCGCTCTTTTGCCAGATTCTCTACGTGGGCGATTATGGCGGCAGAGGTCTCTGCAATTCGTTTCTTGTCTGATAATCCGGGCCTGACCTTGCCAAGTACGACCTCTTGGATCTCAGAGAGGGAATACTGCCAGGTCTTCGTAGATCGGCCCTCCTGAAGTGAGTGTGCTCTTCTTAAGATAGAATCGATCTACATTGAAACTGCCATAGTCAATAGAAGAGAAGTTCGCGATTCTTTCGCCGAGAAGGCGACTCATCTCAGCGCTGGGGCGACCCACCCGGCCCAGGGTTATGTGGGGAGAGAAGCCCCGAGCCTCGGGCGCAAAGCCCAGCGGCTTCAAGGCCTGCTCTACATTCAGATAAAGCTCCTGGAAATTTCCTTCAAGGCCCAGCCAGACCACGCGCACCGACTTTCCAGGAAAAGCGCCCATGCCTAAAACCCTGGCAGGGAAAGGTGCCGCCTTAACCCTTCCCAGTGCCTCGGCGACAAGCCTCACCTTTTCCTGCGGCACATCCCCCAGGAACTTTATGGTGACGTGCACCAATTCCGGCTTCACAAGTCGCAGGCCATTAGTCGCAATGCGGCTTTGCAGGCGTCCAATCTCCTCGCGCATGGCCTGCGGAAGCTCTACAGCCACAAAGCATCTCATCTAAGGACACTGCCTTTGCTGGCGGAGGTGACCGAGTTTCTGTAGCGGGCCAGAATGCCGCTCTTTATCTTGGGCTCGGGGGGAGCCCATGCTTTCTTTCTTGTTTCCAGTACCTTGGGATCGACAAGCAGATCGATCTTTCTAGCAGGGATATCTATTGAGATCATATCTCCGTTCTCTACCAGGGCGATAGGTCCTCCTGCCGCGGCTTCGGGAGAGACATGGCCGATGCATGGACCTCGGGTTCCGCCGCTAAAGCGCCCGTCAGTGATAAGAGCCACCGACTCGGATAGGCCTGCTCCTGCGATGGCAGAGGTAGGCGCAAGAGTCTCTCTCATGCCCGGCCCGCCTTTGGGCCCTTCGTATCTTATTATCACCACATCGCCGGCCACAACGCCGCCGTTTACGATGCCTGCCATGGATTCTTCCTCAGAGTCATATACTTTAGCCGGGCCGGTATGTTTGAGCATGGCAGGAGATACTGCCGTCTGTTTGACCACGCCTCCTTCGGGGGCGAGGTTTCCAAACATTATGGCAATGCCGCCTTGAACGTGCACCGGAGCCTCGATTGTGGCTATAACTGCCTTATTGGTCTTGGGATTGACCAGCTTGAAGGCATCCAGGTTCTCGCCCAGTTTTTTACCTGTGACGGTAAGAGCCTCCAAATGAAGCATCGAGCCAAGCCGGTTCATGACCGCGGGAATTCCGCCGGCCCGGTGCAGATCGAGGATATGATGAGGGCCGCCCGGTCGCAGGTTGACCAGATGAGGCGTCTCGCGACTCAATTGATCGAAGCGATCCAAATCGAGGTCCAGGCCGTATTCTGCAGCTATGGCCATTACATGCAAAACCGTGTTGGTAGATCCACCGATGGCCATGTCCACGCGAATGGCATTGTCCAGCGATTCGCTTGTTACTATCTGCCGGGCAGTAATTCCCTTCTTAACCAATTCCATGATCTTCATGCCGGAAAGCTTCGCCTGGCGCATCTTTAGCGCATCCACGGCATGAGTAGTGGCGCAGCCGGGCAGGGATAGGCCCATGGCTTCGGTGAGACAGGCCATGGTATTGGCTGTAAATAGGCCGGCGCACGATCCTGCACCGGGACAGGCCATCTCCTCCAGGGCGTCAAGCGTATCGCCTCCCGCCTGCCAGCCTTCAAAGAGGTTGATCAGATCCAGCTCTTTGTCGCAGGCAAAGCCGGGCATCATGGGCCCGCCTGTAACTATGATGGTGGGCAGGTTCAGTCTTCCCGCCGCCATGATATGACCGGGAACGATCTTGTCGCAGGAGGGGATCATTACCAATCCGTCGAGCTGATGGGCCTGTGCCATGATCTCGATGGAGTCTTCAATCAGCTCGCGACTGGGCAGACTGTATCTCATGCCTTTATGCCCCATAGCTATGCCGTCGCATACGCCGATGGTCTGGAATTCGAAGGGAACGCCTCCGGCAGAGAGTATGCCTGCTTTTACTGCCGCTCCCAGTTTGTCGAGATGGATATGCCCTGGGATAAAATCATTAAACGAGTTGACTACTCCAATGAAGGGACGACGAATCTCTTCATCGCATAGGCCGGTGGCCTTCAAGAGAGCCCTATGAGGCGCTCTTTCTCTGCCTACTTTGGTGACATCGCTCCTCATTTAAAAAACCTCAGATCGCGAAGGACAAATTTCGCTGACCGCGGGTCAGCGAGAGTTCCGACGAGAAGTCGAAACATCGATAAGTCCCCATCCTTCTGGGTGGGGATGAAAGCGGAGTCCTTTGCCCTTGAATTACTTTCGATCTGCGTGCATTTGATATAAATATCATCCCTTCATGCAAGCGTTCGTTGATAATTAGCTATAAGAGTTGCTGATATTATTTCTCAAAAAACAGTTATGTCCTACATATTAAATACCACAAGATACTAGCCGCCAGAGGTGGACAAATCTTGGATGCATATTCGCTATTCCTGATATTTCTCGCCATCTACGTTGCGGTCTTACTGGGCATAGGCTTGTATTTCTCCCGTCGGCAAAAGTCTGTAACCGACTTCTGGCTGGCGGGAAGAGAGCTGGGGCCTATTGTTATCGGATTTTCCGCAGCATCCGCGTGGATCACAGCGAGCGCACTGCTTCTAGCCACAGGACTATTTCTGCTCATAGGCGTAGGATCAATTTGGATCTGGGTCTTTCCCAATATCGCGGGGCTGATAATAATAGCCGCGATCTCGGGGAGGATCAAGAACATTCCCGCCTTAACCCAGCCCGAGCTCATGGAGATAAGATATGCTCCCATGATCAGAGCCCCGGTGGCCCTGGCGGTCACTATCATGATGATACTCTTTTCAGTGACTGATTTCATAGGATTCAAGCTGGTGCTGGGCACATTTTTCGGCATCGATCCCTCTTATGCCGTGGCGCTTATGGCCGTCTCCGTTGCTCTTTATGTCAGCGTGGGCGGCTTTCGCGCCGTGGTCTGGACTGATATCCTGCAGTACATACTTCTGGCAGGCCTTGCCATTTACGTGGCGGCATTGGCCCTGGATCTAACAGCTATCAAGGGCACGAGCTTGCTGGTCGCAGCGTCCGATCTGGGAGCAGAATGGTGGGATCCGCTTCTCCTGGGCGGCCTGATGGGAGCCCTGGTCTTTTTAGTGGCCCTCTTGCCAGGTTGGGTGGCAGAACAGGACCCCTGGCAAAAGATCTGGGCGGCGCGCGATGCCGCTTCCGCGAAGCGCGGCTTGATGCTGGGCAGCGTCCTGCTGGCCCTGGTCTACCTCTGCTGCTTTCTCACAGCCATCGGCCTTTCCGTTCTTTACCCCCGACCGACAGGAGAGGTAGAGGCGGAGATGCTTTATCTTAAGCTCATCAGCGATAACGTTCCGGGATGGCTTCTGGCCCTTCTCACCATAGGTTTTGCCGCGGCATCCATGTCCTGCACCGACACCTTTGCCACATCAGCAGCCTCCTGTATCTCTCGCGACCTGGTCCAGCGGCACCTGCGGCCTGCAGCCACTATGAAGGAGATGCTGGTTATCAATAGAATTCTGGTTATCATCATGATAGCCATCGCGGCGGCCATCGCCTTGCATGCCAGCAGCATCGTCGATGCCGTGATCATAGCCACGGTGATCGGCACAACATCCTACTTCTTTCCTATCATCGGCGGACTGTACTGGAAGCGCGCCAACCGGTGGGGGGCCATGGCGGCGCTCATAGCAGGCGGGGGAACACAGATCCTTCTCATCTCCTATGAGCAATTCTGGCTGAAACAACCCCTGGACAGCATCTCGCCCTATCTGACCGAGCATGGTGTGCTGGTCGGCTTGACCCTGAGCGCCCTATTCTTTGTCGGCGTCTCATTGGCCACAAGACCGGAACCGGACATTCATTTAGCAGCCTTCTTTCCCGAGATTGCCGAGAAGGTCTTTAGTCGCGATCTACCCCGAGCCGACAGAAAGAGCGCGCTCTACATAGAGGTCATCTCTCTCGTCGAAGAGAAGATTGCCGGTGAACGATCTCACCTCAACCTGGTCATCAGCCATAGCGCAGCCGGCGAGGGCGGGAGAGGGGACGGACGGGGAGAGCTGCCGTGGGAGCGCTTCGTGGCGATGATCACCCAGAAGTACCCGGTCTGGTTTACGCCTACGGGAAGCCACATCCTCTACCGTCTCTCCCAGGCGGATATGCTGGCCTGCGTCAAGATGGTGCGCGGTGATAAGAGCCATATCTGGCTATCTGCAGAGCCGAGGCTTCTGCAGACACAAAGGCTGAAGGATGAACTCTTTTTAGCGTATGAAGAGATAGAAGAGACGCTGGCAGCTCTGGGTATGAAGGCAAGATGAAAGAAGATATTATGGTAGCTGTGGTAGGGGCGGGGCCGGCGGGCAGCACTGCCGCGCAGGCTATTGCAGCATCAGGCATGGAGGTTTTGCTGGTTGACAAGAAGAGTGAGATTGGCAGCCCGGTGCAATGCGGCGGATTTCTCCCGGAAGCATTCGAGCTGGAGAAGCTCATGCCTCACGCCCGCCTCCCGGGGACGCTCAGGGAGATTCCACAGCGTCATATTTTGCATCGCACCCAGTTGCAGCGCATCTATTCTCCTTCAGGAGACAATAAGCAATTTGCTGTGGCCGGTCGGGTCTTGGACCGGCGGGCATACGATCGCCACCTCGCCGCACTGGCTGCGAGCGCTGGAGCAAGAGTTCTGCCCGCGACCCGCGCCCGCCTTGAGGAAGGTACAGTGCAGCTATCCGGTCACTTCAACGGGAAGATCAGGCCGCAGATAATAATAGGAGCAGACGGTCCGCACTCAATAGTCTCCAAAGCCATGGGAAATCCGATACAAGAGACTGGCATCTGCCTGGAATATGAGATGGCTGGTGTTAATATCGATGCCAAGGCGGCGGAGATGTACTTTTCAGCTCGCTATGCTCCGGGGGGATATGCCTGGATAATCCCCCTCAGCCAGGACACGGCTAATGTAGGCGTGGGGGTGCGATCGTCTTACATGGCCGGCCAGAAGCTTTCCATCATACTTGGCCGGTTCATTCGCGAACACCCCATCGCGGCAGAAAAACTGGCAGGCGGAGAGGTTCTGGCCGTTATGAGGGGGCTGGTGCCCTCGGGCGGGACCTGCGGCGCTATCCAAAAAGACAATATGCTCTTGGCGGGAGACGCCGCCGGACACGTCATGGCTACCAGCGGAGGAGGTATACCATTGGCAGTGGTGGCGGGAAGGATCGCAGGCGAGGTGACAGTAGGTCAGTTACGGGGCGAAATGGTTCTCGCCGACTATGCGTCGCGCATTCGCGAAGAGTTCGGAGCACAGCTTTCGCGATCGGTCCGGATAAGAAAGATGGTGGATATGGCTATGAAGAGCGACCGGCTCATGAATGCCCTTTTTGCCGCCCTCAGTCCAGAGCAGATGAAATCAGTAATGCGTGCACAGATCCCCGTGCCGCTCGCGTCGCGTGCCTGGCTTTTTAGCGGATCGGACTCGCAGGATTAATAGCGAAAAGAGTCAAATAAAAACGATCCATTAATAAAAGGGATTATCGCGGAAGGATGGGCCAGCCATCCCACCGAAATTCTCTAGATTATGCTTTTTCTTCCTTGGGCGCTTTGCCCAGCAGCTCTTCTACGGACTTGGCGCCGGCCTCAACAACTTTGACATTTATCTGGCCGACATCGGGGGAAATGTCCCGTCCATGAATGCTCATTCTCTTCTTCCTTCCTTCGGCTGCGGGATGATATCCGGTTCCCTTGGAGAGCAGGATCTTTCTGCGCTTTGTGCCGGGCAGATCTGCACGCATGGGAAATCCCTCGCGATCGCTGCCGCCCGTGACCTGTACTGAGTATCCGGGCATGCCGAGAACGTCACCTTCAATCTTGTCGCCGATATGTTTTCCCAGAAGCTTGCCTGCTCCTGGATCCTTAAGCTCTACCTGATAGGCCTTACCGCTCTTCGGATCTGAGACTACGACTCTAAAATCCATCTTTCTTCCTCATCAAATGCAAACGTAACTGTGTGTCTAGAGATTGATGCTCTATAAAACCTTATCTTGTCCGGAGTGCTCAATCATTTAAGTTCATGGGTCTTGGTGTAATCGATCAGAATAGATATGGGCGCGGTCTTAATCTCTATTCCCATCTCCTCTGCGGCCACCACCCCATTGACTCCCGCATAAAAGGCTATGCCGATCTTGCCTGAGCCCACGGGGCAGCCCAGTACGGGCTCGGACGGCTCTCCAATCTTTATCAGCCCACACAGGCCCGCGTTACGTGTCTCATCTAAAAGCGCGCGCACCAGCATTGCCGACGCAACGGGCACCTCTCTCACATTGGCGAGGACTGTTCCCGAACCTTTGAAGATGGCATCAGCAACTTTTGTCACTCTGCGACCCATAAAAACCTTAATGGGATCAAGGGACGAGCCAGCGTAGGCGATGAGGTCTGTGAAGTCAACGGTTTGCCTTTCCGTGACTTCTGCCAGCCCAGCGAAGCTGGTGAGGACTGGAATTCCCCGTTTCATGAACATGCCGTCCAGAGTGATGCTACACAGGGTTGCTATTCCCAAAGCACCTTTCGGAATCTCAAGATTTGATATGCTTTCTTTCTCATCCAGGATGAGCACGCGACGGCTTATGGTGTAGCCAGCATCAAAAGCGTTACCCAGTATCTCGAAGACCTCTTCAGCATCTGATTTGTCGATGATGCTGGTATTAGCGATTACATCACCTTGACCGGTTTTGGGATCAAAGCTGGTCTTGAACATGTACTCTTCAATCCTGGTATTGACAAAGCCAATCCGATCGTCGACCAGTGCGTCATCCAGCTCCCTTGATCCAAGAGGAGTGAGCACCCTGCCGCTGTAGCCTTTCTTTTTGGTGAAGCCCAGCTCGTCCAGGATCTTGAGGTTGTAGCGCACAGACCTCTCCCCCAAGTCATAGCCGCGACTGCTCAGGCAATCCGAGATCGCTCTGGCTCCAATCGGAGTGCTGGCATTTTCGATAACGCGCAGGATCTCAATCAGCCTTCTCTGGCTCATATGCGCCTTGGTGAGAAGTTTCATCTTCTTTGCTCCTCCGGGAAAGGCCATATATATCTTATGCGGATAACACTCGCCCGGCATAAAATCAATTTATGCCAGTTTAGAAGAAACCAATAAATGGCACCCGAATCATAGTCCCGTGGGGTAGCGGTCAATCCTGAGGGCCTTTGGAGCCCGCGACGGCGGTTCGAATCCGCCCGGGACTACTTCCAACTTAAAACCCATTGGAAACGTAGATATATTCGTTCATATCTATGGGGTGACGGCCAGTGCATGACTTGCCTGGCATCTAGACGGCAAAATTGCTCCGGTAGTGTAGCCCGGCCAATCATTTCGGCCTTTCAAGCCGAAGACTCGGGTTCAAATCCCGGCCGGAGCATTTTATAGTCAACTATTTTTGTAGAATACTTGAGTTTTGGGCAATAGCGTCTAACATCCGGTCCCGTATGAAGAAACGCGAATTTTCGCGCGAAAAATGTCGATGACAGTTTTTATGCATCATTTCCGCACTTAACACTGAAATGGGCTCACGGTAGTTGATTCTACCCAAAACTCTCGACATATTTATATTCCATAAGCAGGATGATTGGGATTGTGCCTGAGCAAAATACTCAAATATGAGCGGATAAGGATGTGAGTCAGGTACTCCACGCGGCTAAGCACAAATATGGCCGCTTTGCGGGTCATATACCCATATGGGCGGGCCAATCTTTGTCGGCGTGGTGCCAGGGATTTGGGCCATTACAGATGGCTTAGATCCTGATGCGTTGATAGTAATCTAAGGAGGTGGGAAAGAAATGAGGAAACTAATAGCTGTTTTGGTTATTATCGCCATGGCCGTAGTAGGCATGGCCGGTGCAGCCAATTATATGTACGAAAAGGCATCGGTCAAGGGCGTAGGATACAAGAACGTAGAGATGATCATTTCCACCCAGACTGGTTTTAATGGCCAGAAGCTGGTAGAGAAAGAGTCCGGATCCGGTAACGTCATCACTGAGAGGACTGAGCTGGAAGCCGAGAGGCAGCTCAACAGAGACTACAGCCCAATTGGAGTTGTTAATGGCAAGCTTACCTGTGCATGGCCAACCGGCGTTGCATGCCCCATGGACTACATCAATTTCACCAAGGAAGCTGAGTTCGAGTACATGCCCGTATCTTACCAGACCGGCACCTACGACCAGAAGTGGGTAGAGAAACTGTGCGTACAGAACTACAGAATCGGCGCTGTGCTGACTGAGATGTACACCCATGCTGAGCACCTGCAGAAGACCACCGAGGTCAAGACCAGAGGATACGGCAACTATTCCGCAGCCGGAACCGATGGCTGCCCAGCTTGCTGCACCGGTGTTCTCGAGGCTAACCTGAACAGCAACGTTATCGGCGTTGCCCACATCGGATGGATCTCCCGCGACCCACTCGCTGACAACCAGCTCAAGGGCCGCCATGCCGAGTACGGCAGATCTGTCGAGGACCTGACTGGCGTCTTCTCCATCGAGAAGTTCATCCAGCTCTGGGGCAACTCCACATGCGGCGCAATCAGCGTTGACTGGCTGCCCTGCGTGTAGATAGACCTAAATCTGTAACCTTAAATCCGACTCCGGGATCTTAAGCCCGGAGATCATATATTTTTTGATGTATATTTCATAAAAACGTTATCATCTGGCCACATTCTCAAAAGAGCGGCAATAAAACCAATAGAATCGCGCAAGGATATGAAATTAAAGTCCATCCACTGTGAAGCATGAACTTATCCGGTTATACAGACACCAGATATCACATCCTAGTCAAAGCTGCCGGAGGTGTGCAAATTGGGAATGTCCCTGAGTCAAAGGGTGACTAAATTAAATAGTTACTAAAGAATGTAATTTGCAGACCAGAGTATATAAAGTCCGAACATTCGGGACTGCACAAAAACAGTTCTCGCTCGATAAATTTATATGTCATTAGCGAACTTAGTAAAACTTGTGCCTGAGAAACATTTTCAATTGCTCGATCAAAAAATTGGTGCCAGGCGCCACACGTCGAAGTGGATGGCATGCGATTTATCCTTCAGCCACAATAATGTCGTCCGCTGTCCAATCGAGGTGATGCATTAGGGATCATTGCTTATTAATGTCGCTCTCGATCCTAATGAGAAAAGGAGGGAAAAAAATGAGAAAACTAATAGCTGTTTTGGTTATTATCGCCATGGCCGTAGTAGGCATGGCCGGTGCAGCCAATTACATGTACGAGAAAGCATCGGTCAAGGGCGTAGGATACAAGAACGTAGAGATGATCATTTCCACCCAGACTGGCTTTAACGGCCAGAAGCTGGTAGAGAAAGAGTCCGGATCCGGTAACGTCATCACTGAGAGGACTGAGCTGGAAGCCGAGAGGCAGCTCAACAGGGACTACAGCCCAATTGGTGTTGTTAACGGCAAGCTTACCTGTGCATGGCCAACCGGCATCGCATGCCCCATGGACTACATCAATTTCACCAAGGAAGCTGAGTTCGAGTACATGCCCGTATCTTACCAGACCGGCACTTACGACCAGAAGTGGGTAGAGAAGCTGTGCGTACAGAACTACAGAATCGGCGCTGTGCTGACTGAGATGTACACCCATGCTGAGCACCTGCAGAAGACCACCGAGGTCAAGACCAGAGGATACGGCAACTATTCCGCAGCCGGAACCGATGGCTGCCCAGCTTGCTGCACCGGTGTTCTCGAGGCTAACCTGAACAGCAACGTTATCGGCGTTGCCCACATCGGATGGATCTCCCGCGATCCAAACGCTGACAACCAGCTCAAGGGCCGCCATGCTGAGTACGGCAGATCTGTCGAGGACCTGACTGGCGTCTTCTCCATCGAGAAGTTCATCCAGCTCTGGGGCAACTCCACATGCGGCGCAATCAGCGTTGACTGGCTGCCCTGCGTGTAGATAGATCTAAATCTGTAACCTTAAATCCGACTCCGGGACATTAAGCCCGGAGTCTAATTTGCTTTTTTTTGCTCAAGAGAGATTGATTTATATAAACAGTAAAAAATCATAGGATCCTAGGCTTTGCTATTGAAGAAAACAAGCAATGGTAACACATCTATTGGAGATTAAACTCATCTCTTCCATACTCGATAGGTTTATATGCCATTAACCTAATCAGAACGACTGTGCCTGGAAAACACACCCAAAGGTCTAATTCGAATCATTGGATCAGGCGCCTCACGCTGAATGGTGTGGCATTTAGCGCTTTCGGCCTATGCTTTAAAGCAAAGCCGATTCAAGCGGTTTCATCTTTTCTGATGGAACAATCCCGTGTCATAGGTCCGGGCTTCTGCTATCCAATCGGAGTGATGTACTAATGGATCATTCGTTGCTGTAAAAAAGCAGCCATCGATCCTCATATCACGGAGGTGGGAAAGAAATGAGAAAATTAATAGCTGTTTTGGTTATTATCGCCATGGCCGTAGTAGGCATGGCCGGTGCAGCCAATTACATGTACGAAAAGGCATCGGTCAAGGGCGTAGGATACAAGAACGTAGAGATGATCATTTCCACCCAGACTGGCTTTAACGGCCAGAAGCTGGTAGAGAAAGAGTCCGGATCCGGTAACGTCATCACCGAGAGGACTGAGCTGGAAGCCGAGAGGCAGCTCAACAGGGACTACAGCCCAATTGGAGTTGTTAACGGCAAGCTTACCTGTGCATGGCCAACCGGCATCGCATGCCCCATGGACTACATCAATTTCACCAAGGAAGCTGAGTTCGAGTACATGCCCGTGTCTTACCAGACCGGCACCTACGATCAGAAGTGGGTAGAGAAGCTGTGCGTACAGAACTACAGAATCGGCGCTGTGCTGACTGAGATGTACACCCATGCTGAGCACCTGCAGAAGACCACCGAGGTCAAGACCAGAGGATACGGCAACTATTCCGCAGCCGGAACCGATGGCTGCCCAGCTTGCTGCACCGGTGTTCTCGAGGCTAACCTGAACAGCAACGTTATCGGCGTTGCCCACATCGGATGGATCTCCCGCGACCCACTCGCTGACAACCAGCTCAAGGGCCGCCATGCCGAGTACGGCAGATCTGTCGAGGACCTGACTGGCGTCTTCTCCATCGAGAAGTTCATCCAGCTCTGGGGCAACTCCACATGCGGCGCAATCAGCG
>JAQTYS010000291.1 GCA_028688175.1 Methanothrix sp.
TCTTGTGATTACCCTAATTCTTTTTTTTATAGCAATAATTTTGATTGCTCTTTTTTTAAATCCTGTAAAGGCAAAAGAACAAGAAATAAGTGAAGGGGATTCTTCCAAAAAAACAATAACTAATTATATTGTTTCTGAACCCATTTATAATTATAAATGTTTAAAAAATTCGATTTATGAAAATTGTTACAAAAAAGAGATAAATGAAGGGGGCTATTCTCATTTTAGTGAAAAAGAACAACAAAAAGACTTTTTGGGCAGTTATATTACAAGATATGTTGTTTTTGTTCAAAACAGAGAAAATGTTGGAAATTATTTTACAGTTATTTTTAATTTTAAAAATCAAAAAGGATTTGAATATTCTGAATCAATAACTCAATATTTAAGAGCAGGCGAGAAAAAAGAATTTTCTTATAAGGACATTCAATTTGAAAGAACAGAAATTCTAAGTTGGAGCTATAATATAGAAAGGGTATAAAGGGCTATTTTTAGTGGTTCGTATAATGTATATTGTGCGAAGTTTTAGGGGTTTTTTGGGTGTTTTTTAGTAATTTTCTTTATTTTTGGATTTTTAAGTGTTTTTTGTTTAATTCTGCTGTTTCATTAATTTCTCTTGCTAGCTTTGCTAAACTCTTAATACTGTAATAATTAACTTGATTGTTGCACTCTTCAAAACTTAATTGTTCACTTAGGTTAGCTTTGTTATCTGTCATAAACTTTTTGTAATATTGTAATAAATTAATTAAGTGAGGGATGTTCTCTTCTTCTAATGGAATATATCTACTTAAGTCAAATGGTTTTGAAGAAGAATCTGTGATTGAATAATTATTTAATTTATCAGAATAATAAATATAGTGGTGTGTACAACCTAAACAAGTTATTTTCTTTTCCATTTTAATGATTTAATCTAGATTTTTTAGTAAATTGAGACTCTCTTATATTATATTTTTCATCTGCTTTTGATTTATCTACAATTATTGGCTCTGGAACTTTTGCACTTAGGTTAGCTTTGTTAATTAAAGAATAATTATGCTGTTTTGCTATTTGTTTAGAATGATATTTTGCAATTTTCTCCAAATTGTCTAAACATTTAATAGATTCAAGATATGTTTCTCTAATCATTGAAGGCCCAGATATTGCTGGAATATTTTGTTCATAAATAATTGCATATTCCGTTTTATCATTATTTGAAATTGCTTTGATTTTTCCAAAATAACTATTATCTAAATCTAATCGAAATTCTAATTCTCCAAATTGGATTAATTTAAGGTGTTTTTTTGGCATGTTTGTTCTTTAACTCTTCTTTGTTTTCACTTAAGGCAATTAAGTTAGTTCTTATTTGATATTCTTTCATATGAAATTAATTTTGGTTCTAAACCTTTTTTCATTTAATCCATAAGAAAAGACTCCTTTTAACGATTTATATTAAATGGAAGATATTTTTAAAAAATTTATGCTTACAATTTTTACACATACAAAAACCACTCACCAATTTTTCACCAGCCTTTTTGCACTTAGGTTAAGTAAGTTACACCATGAAATGTACTATAATCTGTGCTGGATGTGTTGGATGTGTTGAAAAAGAGTGTTTGAAGGTGTTTAAACAGCTGTTTATGTTATTTTATCGACGTTAATAATAATTAATAAAAAAGAGAAAATTAATTAAAAATTAAGATGTTAAATGGCTGTTTAAATTTTAAACAGCTGTTTGTCGCTGTTTAAACAGGCTGTTTGTAGTTATTTTTTTATTATAAACAGGGCTTTTAACAATTTTTTAGCTTATTTTTTATGTATTTTTGCATTCTTTTTTATTCTTAAATCAAAGAAAAATTTCGTTTTTTCCCGATGAAAAAACAAAACATTTTTAAACCGGTTTTTGTAATATATATTATGTTTGGATGGTTTTCTAAAAAAAAGGATAAAAAAGAGCTTGAAGAGATAAAAGAAGAAACAAAGAAAGGTTTTGATTTTGTAAAAAAAGATATTGCAACAGTAAGCGGATGGATTAAACACTTAGATTCTGAAAAAAAAATTCAAGAAAAAGATATATTATCTGTTAAAGAAGATTTAGCGACGGTTAAAGAAGAATTGGAAGGATTAAAAAATGTTTTATCTATTATGAACGATCTTAAACCTAAACAGCTGTTTAAAACAAACAGACAGCTGTTTAACAAACAAACAGCTGTTTATGCTGTCCAAACAGGTGTCCAAACAGGTGTCCAAACACCAAATTTAGGACAATTTTCTGTAACAGAAAGAGCAATTCTATGGGTATTATTAAACACAGATATGAAATTGGGTTATGATGATCTTTCTACTATGCTAGGAAAAGAAAAAAGCACAATAAGAGGTCAAATAAATTCAATAAAAGCAAAAAGTGAGAATATAATAGAAGAGATAATTGAGGCAAATGGTAAAAAAAGAGTGTTCATACCTGAAGAAATCAAAGAAAAACTGCTAAAAAAGTCAAAAGTAAGGGTTGGACAGTCAAAAAGCGCTAAAAAAGTCAAAAGTGAGGATTCATAGTCCTAGAATCTTTAAAAAAATAAGAAAAAATTGACTAAAAAAGTCAAAAGTGAGAGTTAATAGATTCAAAAAAAAGAAAATAAAAATTAAAAAACCAGGGGGAAAGGAAAAAGTAAGGAAAAAGTAAAAAATAAGGAGAAAAAATCAAGAGAAAGAAGTATATAAGAAATCCAAAAGAGAGGGAAAAAAGTTATTCGGTGAACAAAATAATTATAATTAAAGCCCTCTTAACTGCAAAATTGTGCTTAAAGAAGCAATTTTCTTAAAATTTGGTGAAATAACTAATTGAATATTTTTATTATTGATTTTAATTTTCTCGACGGGTATTCCTTTTTTAATTAATCTCCCGATATAATCTCTAATTGAACTTTCAGTTAATTTTAACTTTTGAGACAAGTTCCTATAATCAGCATACCCCTCTTCTTCACAAGATTGATATAATGCAGAAAAAACAGTCATTTCTTGATCTGTAAGTCGTTTAAATTTTAAACGTATTTCTTTTTTCAAATTATCTAAAGAATCTAAAATTTTTACAGCATCTATTATTGAATTTTCTTTTTCTTTATTATTGATATTGTACGAACCTTTATCTGTCTGTTGGTCTGTCTGTTGGTTTGTCTGTTTGTCTGTTGGAACCCCTACATTTCCAGTGGAAATACCTAAATTTTCATCCCTTAAAGGTTTAAAATGTGTTGGATGTGTTGGAATTTGTGGCGGGAGTGTTGAATTTTCTGGTTTATGTGTTGGGTCTTCTTTAAAATTTTCTTCTTTCTGTTTTATTGAAATTTTCTTTATTAATTCACATAATT
>JAQTYS010000292.1 GCA_028688175.1 Methanothrix sp.
ATCTGCTCGTCAATTTGCTCAATTTCGCTGCGATGCTCTTGTAGCCCCATCAAATTCCCCGGCCCTTGGATGCGCACTTATTGTTAGCTTTCGTTCTTATCACTCTTCCGCCCAGTGGTCTCCAGGCTAATTCAAGAGCATCCATCTTATCTTCATCGATTATTGCCGCATAAGAGGGTCCTGTTCCCGAGAGGCTCACTCCGTTCGCTCCGGCTTCCAGTGCCAGGAGCATCGGCTCGGTTGGCAGTCCCAAAGCCGCGCAATAGGCCAGGCCGTTAAGGGTCATAGCCCGACCATAATCGCCACGCATGGCCAGTTCATATACTACATCCGCGATGGGCGCAATGAGCCGGGAACGGGAGGTGTTGGTATCACTGGAGAAGAGCTTTCGCTCAGGAATAAGGAGCATGACCGGGCAAGCCAGATCCTCTCGCTTCAGGAGCAGCATCTGGCGGTTGTCGGTAACCACAACGCCGCCCAGCATTGATGCCAGTGCATCATCCAGAGCACCGGTGATGGTCACTCCCACCTCCCTAGCCGCGGCCACGCCTATTTTAGCCGCTTCTACAAGGTCCAGGTCTTCTTGCAGAGCATCGAGCGTTGCCAGGACAGCGGCGTTGGCTGCGGTACTGCTGCTCTTCAGGCCGCCGGCCACAGGAATTTCGCTGTAAGTTCGCACTACTGCGCCGTAGCTATAGCCCAGCTGCGACAGCACCATGCGTACACAGGTCTCGATGAGGCGGGTATCTACACCAGGTACGTCTCCCAGGATGTCGCCGGAATTGTTCAGCTCCACTTCCGCTCGCGTCTTTAGCTCGATTCCGAAGGCCGCTCCCTTCCAGGTGGCCACTGCATTGAGAACTGTGGCAGCGCCGTTTGCCCATGCGTATCCTTTCATGAATATCTCCGGCGTCTCCCTTATGTCTGTTCCATCTCAAAGATCTTCTTGAGCTTATCCAGTTCCTTTACAAAATCATCTTTACCCTCGCGAGTGTATTTTGCGATCATCTTGTTAAGATATTCCAGTTCGGTGATGGACGAGACAAAGATGGGCTGATAGTTGCCTAATTCAAAGAGCGGCAGGACCTCTACACCGCCTTTGTTTGTTCCTTCTTCCAAGCCCTTAACAACTACTATGAATGCAAAATTCTTATAGCCCAGTCCCCGGGAAATATTCTTGGCGAAGCTGTTCATCTGTTGCACTCTTCGAGAGGATAGGTCTTTGTAGGCTGCAACCGAATCCTTGTACTCCACAAACATGATGGAATCATCGGACCAGAGCAGGGCGTCGTACTCGACCACGGCAATGGCGTTCTTAAGAGCCACTACATTAAAGAGGACGCCGCGACACCAGCTAATATTAAGATGAAGCCGAAAGTCAGCTTCCGTCATCGGCGTATTCCTGGGCTTCAGAACATAAGGATCGCTGGACAGTTCAATCATGATTAGGTCGATTCTCTTTTCAGATAAATGGACTTTTCCTGCCGCATTGGTGCTCTGCAAGAGATGATCTCGGTTATTGATAAGCAATTTTTAATTTCGTTACAATTACTTAGGGAAGGGGCATAAAGGAGGGCTCTACCGGATGGCTCAAACCCACAAACAGAATGAGTCTGGAGAGCTTCCCATCTCGAACGCAAAGTGAATTTACAGGCATTTTTCAGAAACGTCGAGGCCAAAGGGAGTAAGGCGCACCAGGAAGTGGTGTTACGATTCCATCATAGATTTCTTTTGCATTTGTCGTGCCTTCTGCATAAGCTGACTGTATTCCAGCTTCTATCGCCTGCACCGTAGATATATTCCAATTATAAAGGCGCGCATCATAGTACAAATTCAGTAGAGCACCATCTTTTGTTCCGGCTTCCCCAACGGTGTCCAAGAATACTTCAACATCTTCTTTGTGCACCCCATGACGCGATGCAAACTCCTCAATCTCCGTAACAGACAACGAATGCAACCATGCCACCTCCCTTTGAAAATGAGAAAACAATTATCGAGTCTCAGGCGGGTCAACACCGATCCACAGTGCCCTCCTCAGAGGAGCCAAATCACCTTCGTGACGGCCTGACCCAAGCCCAAGATCTTCGACTTCGTGCCGAGAGTGAGGCAGTACAGCACTGGACTATCACACAGCGCCCTTTTTACAGGGATCCGAAGCATCGCGAGATGCCGGATCTATAATTTGACTCTCCATCTCAGCATGATTGTGCCACCTCATGCCCCGACCGCGTATTAGCGCGAGATCTCCAGCAGATTACTGTGCCAATCACAGCACGCAACTTTTTCTTCCTGCCTTCATCCCCACAGGCTCGTAGCCAGAATGCATAGCCACGAAGGCATGCATCTCCTGGAACAAGGATGCAAATCATGCACGTTGCACTGCATGTTCCCCCTTATGGGGCAATTCTCCTTGCCATCAGAGCATTATCGGATACGTTTTGGCCCACGGCACGCCCGCCAACCCTTGCATGAAACGGCAAACTACTATTATGGTAACTATTGATACTTATAGATTGCGGTTGATCACCGAGAATGTGTAGTCCCGAAACCTCCGGACTACAAATGTGAATCTGATGAGCGAAAATTTGATATAAAACGAGCTCTTTAATTTATTGGGAGTGAAATGTGTGGATAAACAAATGAGAAGAGATAAGCATTGCTTATCTTCAGCTATATTTATACTAAGTGTAGTATTATTATCCTGCTGGGCTTCTGCCCAGTGTGGTGATTGTGATGATAATAATCCCTGTACTAAGGACCTGTGCGAAAATACGACCTGTCAACATATTCCTCAGAGCTGCGGCAATGAGAATTTCGCGGCTAGAGTGTCATTAGGCAGCGGAGCTAACAGCACCACAAAAAATGATGAGATTCCAGTTCAAAAACCACAAGTGGTTTTTGGATCAAATGAAGCTGTCATCATTCCTGAAAGCTGTGATGATAAAAACCCATGTACAACTGATTCTAACGGGGCGAATGGCTGCGTTCACGAGCCCGTGAATTGCGACGACGGCAGTCCCTGCACCACAGACTCTTGTGGAGCGAACGGCTGCATTCACGATCCTGTGAATTGCGACGACGGAAGTCCCTGCACTACAGACTCTTGTGGAGCAAACGGCTGCGTTCACGAGCCTGTGAATTGCGACGACGGCAGTCCCTGCACTACAGACTCTTGTGGAGCAAATGGCTGCGTTCACGAGCCCGTGAATTGCGACGACGGAAATGCCAGTACGATTGACCAGTGTGGTTCATCCGGTTGCATCAATACACCTTTGCCCGGAGAAAGCGACAAAATATATTCAGTGCATTCTCCCAGTCCCATAGAATCAGAA